>JAAZLY010000229.1 GCA_012799115.1 Bacillota bacterium | reverse complement strand
TCACCCTTGCCTTGTCGATCACTGCACCTATGGACGCAACCGTTTCAAGACATCCATAGTTGCCGCACTTACAGGCAGGACCATCTGAAATCACCGTAAGGTGTCCGATTTCTCCAGCACCAAAATCAGGACCCGGGAACAACTGGCCGTTGAGGAGAATACCGGATCCAATGTGTTGTCCAACCTTGACCGCCACCAGATTCTCCACGCCTTTACCGTTACCAAACCATGACTCACCCAAGGCCATGGAGTTGGCGTTGTTTCCCACACTCACAGGCAACTGATAACGAGCACTGATGATGGAAGCGATGGGAAAATTCCTCCAGCCGGCGGCTGGAGCAACGAGGCAGACGCCGTTGGCACTATCTATGATGCCATGCATTGCTACGCCGATCCCCTTGACATCAATGTTACGGATACGGGCGGCAGCCAGAAGGTCGTCAATGATGGATTCTACCTGTTCCTGGACAGCCCCTGTATCGACCTGCGTTAGAGGAACCTCTCTCTTTTCGATAATGTCCGCGGCAAGATTCGACAAAACCCCAGATATAAACGTTGATTCTATAGCGAGACCAATCACATGGATCGCATCTGGAACCAAGCTCAGCAGAATGGGTTTCCGTCCGAGTTCGTTATAACCCTCTCCATCCTCCTTCAGCAATCCTTCTTCCATTAGAGAAGCCACAGTTCGGGTAATCGTAGAAGGATGCAAACCCGTCTCCCGGGCAAGATCGACCCTAGAAATTGATTCGTTCGCTCTGACCAGTCCTAAAATCAGTCTAGGAGTAGGCTCCTTTAGAGCTGGTAAGCTATCCAAAATGTGCAAAACAATCTCCCCCACAGCGGCGTCCCAGATTGACCATGGTCTTTACAAAGAATCTGCCGCCTTGTAGATGTTTGTTACCAACTCAACTGCCTTTAGACCATCTAGGCCAGAGACAGCTGGTTCTCTGTTGTCGCGAATTGCCTCAATCATGTCTTGAATCTGATCCCGATGTCCTTGCACATCTTCAATCAAGGGACTTGATGGGCTCAGCTGATTCCGGCGCTCTTCGGTATTCTCAGGCAAATCATCATCTTCAAACTCCCACTTGACAACAGTTTCTCCTTCGATGATTGCCGTACCTTTTTCGCCATAAATCTCAAGTCTCTTATCGATACCATGCATGACCGAAGTAGTTGCTTGAATGGTCCCCATCGCGCCATTGACAAATTGAATGGATGCGCTTACAGTATCTTCCACTTCGATGTCATGGGTAAGAATTCCTTTATACGCGCTGACAGCTTGCACATCACCCATCACCCAAAGGAGCAAGTCCACACTATGGATGCCCTGGTTCATGAGTGCTCCGCCGCCTTCGTGTTCCATGGTTCCTCTCCAACCACCAGAATCATAATAGGCCTGGGATCTGTAGCAGACTGTTTGGCAATTTCCTAGAATCAGCCTGCCAAATCTGCCCTGATCGATGGCTTGTTTCAGCCGTTTGAACACCGGGCTAAATCGCATCTGAAAGACACTACCAAGCTTTACTCCAGCTTGTTCACACATATCCACGATCTGTTGGCAACGTTCGACCGTGATATCAAGGGGCTTCTCCACTAGAATGTTAACCTTCGCCGAGCTCGCGGCCTGACAGATGTCTAGGCGCGTTCCGCTCGGAGTACAAACAGTGACTAGATCTAGGTTTTCCCTTGCAAACATCTGCCTGTAGTCTGTGTAGTGGTTGCAGTCAAACTCGGCAGCCATGGCCTTGGCATTTGCTTCTGAATGATCACATACTGCGACAAGTTCGGCTTCATCTAGACCTATGATGGCCCGTGCATGGACGCGTCCAATAGCGCCGCAACCAACGATAGCTACGCGAACCTTCTTGTTCATTTTATCCCTCCGTAATTGACCTAAGGAACTCCAAGCTGCTCTTTGTGGCATTCTTAACTTGGTCCATGACCTCGTCGCGGTAGAAGGTGCCATCTTGCATCAGAACTCTTGGATCTCCAACTCCCTCATACTCACATAAGATGGAACCCTGATAGTCGACTTTGCCTAGCATGTTGAAGACCTTCTTAAAGTCAATGAGTCCCTCCCCAAGGGGAACAAACTGGACCTCATCGTTCTCATACACAAAGTCTTTCAGATGGACATTAACCACATAGGGGCTTACCTGGGCAAAGTAGTCATACGCATCCTCCAGGCTATTTCCGGCCCAGCAGAAGTTACCAGTGTCCATAGTCAGCCTAAGGTACGGAGAGTTAACCTCTTCAATGATCTTAACGAGAGTGGGACCATCATTCACTAAAGTTCCATGATTCTCAAGGGCAAAAATGACATCATACTTCTCGGCGATCTGAACAGCTTGCTTAAATCCGGCGATAATATTGCTAACCATCTCTGGTTTGGAGAGCTCTGGCTTGGCATTTCCCCCCATCACCCGGACGAACTTAACGCCAAGACTCTGGGCAAGTTCCGCATACCTTTCTAAACCTTCAAGTTGCTCTCTAACGAATTCACTGTCAGATAGGGTAAAGTCACTATAACCAGCAACGGAAGTGATGGACAAGCCTTCATTCTGCACCAAGTTAGCCAAGGAATGGCGCCCGCTTTCCGTAAAGTCCAAGCTTCCTCTGTGTACACCTTCGGCCGTGCTCAGCTCGAACGTTTTTCCACCAATTTCCTTTATGAAACGAACTGCTTCGGGAATCTCCAAGAATCCAATACTCAAACTCACTACGCCAAGCTTCATGCAAATCACCTTCCTTAATAGTTTACGCTGTTCCCCCTAGGTACAGCTTTCTAACCATCTCGCTACT
>JAAZLY010000023.1 GCA_012799115.1 Bacillota bacterium | reverse complement strand
AGGGTTGTCCAGTGGTGGACCGAGGAACGCCGTGCATACCTTTTACTAGTTCTACCTGCGGTGGCTGTGTATTGGGCTGTGATGGCATTCCCAACAGTTTTCTCTTTTATACTCAGTCTTACTAACTACAATGGGGGTCCGATTTTCGGCAACTCCAACATTCAGCTCGTCGGCTTTAGGCATTATCTTAGAATGTTCAACGACCAATACTTTTGGATTTCACTCAAGAACAATGGTTTGATCATGGCCGTATCCGTCTTTGGCCAGATTCCTTTGGGATTTCTGTTTGCCTATGTCATCCATCGGAAGCTTGTGAAGTTCGGAGACTTTTTCCAGACCATTGTCTATTTGCCCTGCGTGATTTCAACCATTATCGTAGGTCGCCTATGGCAGTCCTTTTTCTCTCCCTATGGTCCTTTTACCGAGTTCATGCAAAAGATCCAACCTGGTTGGGAGAACGAACTCTTCTATGACCCTAAGATGGCCATTGTCCCAGTTCTTTTTGTTATTCTGTGGATGTATACTGGTACCTACATGATCATGTTCCTAGCGAATCTGCAGAAGATCGATCCCGCCTTGATTGAGGCGGCGCGGATTGATGGTGCGACAGAATGGCAGGTCCTACTTCGCATCATGTTGCCATCCCTTTCAGGGGTCATTGTTACCGCCTGCATTCTAGCTATCTCAGGATCACTCAAGAGCTTTGATCTGCTCTATGCAATGACAGGAGGAAATCCAGCCCGTAGAACATCGGTGTTATCTCTGTACATGTGGGATAACGCCTTCCGGCACGCGCCAAACTACCCGTTGGCGAATGCCATCTCCGTTTTCATGGTCTTGGTCAGCTTTATACTAATTCTTCTGGTGAGATTCACCGAAGCAAAGTTTGGGGGTAGAGAAGATTGAAGGATCAGAAGATTCGCAAGAGCGACTTTCACCCGATTCTCAGAGTCTTTGTCTATGTAATGGTAGGCATTTTTACAATCCTTACCATCTATCCCCTCTTCTGGCTGGTGATTAGTTCTCTGAAGACCAATACGGAGTTTCAGTTGAACCTAGTGGGATTGCCGCGGAATCCGACGTTCAGCAACTACCCCACGGCCTGGCGCCTGGCCCAGTTCGATACCTTGTTTGTAAATAGCATCTTCTTCACAACAACATCAACCCTATTGGTTATTGCTTTTTCACTTATGGCGGGTTTTGCCTTTGCCAAGATTCGTTCCAAGGCGACAACGTTTTTACATGGCAGCTTCATTATCGGGATTTTGCTCACGCTTCAGTCGATTATGGTTCCCCTCTTTCTAATGGCGATTCTTGCAGGATTGTACGACACTCGCCTAGGTGTACTCATCCCCTATGTTGGCATGGGAATGCCCATCGGCATCTACTTATGTACAGAATACATTAAATCCATCCCTGATTCGGTGGTTGAGTCAGCCCGAATCGATGGTGCTTCGTATTTTCGCATCTTCACCTCGATTATCTCACCCATGGCCAAGCCGGTAGCCGTGACCTTAGCCATTCTCAATGTATCAGGTGTTTGGAACGAGTTTATGCTGATCAATATTCTCGTTTCCAGAGATGCACTGCGAACTCTGCCTGTGGGCATCCTCAAATTCTCCGGAGCATTGGCCTCAGACCATGGCCGCCAGTTCGCAGCTCTGACAATCGGCCTTGTCCCCATGGTGATCTTCTATATGGTTTTTAGGAATCAAATCACGAAGGGTGTATCGGCTGGTGCAGTCAAGGGATAGAATCACAAAGACGCCCCGAAGGGCGTCTTTCTTCTTCACCGATCATTCTCTCAATATTAATAGTCTTCCCGCAGTCCAAACTCTGCCGACTCGACCCACTGCTCAGCCTTGATTACGTGCTCAATGAGGTCTTGAAATGCGTTGTAATGGATCTTTTCCTGTTCCACCAAGAAACGAAAGAGCTTCTTCTCCTCTTCACTACTAACCTCTGAGCCCATCTTTTCATAAAGATCGATGCTTTCCTTCTCCTTCTCCAACGCTAGTTTGTACGCATCCAACTCACCCGGGCGCACTTTATACTCGATCTGCAAATCCTGCTCTGATCCAAAGACACTCTCGAAATGTGCTGCAACTTCGCTTTGACGCAACTCATAGGAGGCTTTGGCAGCGTACTTCTCCAATAAGTTTGCGTGTTCCCGCTCATCAGCAGCCAAGAGCTCGAACACAGCCTTTAGGCCTGCGTGTTGAGCTTTCTCACTCTGCTCCAAGTAGTACTTCTCCCCGTCAAGCTCCATTCTAATAGCGAACTCAATTGCCTTCATCAGTCCAGCTCCTTTCGCAATTCATGGAGTGTAAACAGCAACCGTATTACGTCCATTGTTCTTGGCACGATACACAGCCTCATCTGCCTTCTGTAAGAGGCCACGATACGACTTCCAATCGTGATCGTCAGAAGCACCGACTCCGATAGATATCGTTAGGAATTGTTCAAAGGTAGAAACCTCGTGGGGGATCTGCAAGTTATAGACCGCCAACCGTAATCGCTCGGCCACCTGACAGGCTCCTTCCAGAGTCGTCTCTGGCAACAAAACGACAAACTCCTCTCCGCCCCAACGAGCAATAAGATCACCCGGACGTTGCACCGTATTATACAGTGTCTTGGCGACAAGTTTCAACACATCATCACCCTGCAAATGTCCATATGTATCGTTGTAGGCCTTGAATAGGTCTAAGTCCATCATTAGCACAGCTAGCGGTGTTTTGTTCCGGGCTGCCCGGCTACACTCTTCATTATAGGCTTCGTCAAAGCGACGTCGATTCGGGATCCGAGTAAGTCCATCAACCCTGCTATCCCGCTTCAAAATGTCTTTATACCGTTTCAGCTCCAGATGATTGCGAATCTTGGCCTTCATGACTGGCACATTGAAGGGCTTTCTAATGTAGTCCATGGCTCCGAGTTCAATTCCGTAGGCCTCGTTCTTGTCACCCTCTAGGGCCGTAAGGAAAATGATTGGGATATCGCGGGTGTTAGGATTTCCCTGTAGTTCGGCGCACACAGCATACCCATCCATCTCGAGCATGACAATATCGAGCAGAATTAGGTCAGGCATTTGCTCTTTCACCATAGCGAGTGCTTCTACGCCATTGCTCGCCACCCTAACATCATACTCTTCCTCCAAGACATTCAACAAAATCTGTGCATTGAGCTGAACATCTTCGACAATTAAGATGCGCTGTCGTCTCCCCAAATCTAAGTCGTCTAGCATCACAAACAATAACCCCCGACCTAATCAATTCCTTGATTGATTCCCACGGCATAGAGTTCGACAAAGACCCGTCAAACCCCTGCCCTAACACGACGAAATTACGTTTTAGACCACAGTTCCCTCTAGTACATGCAAGTCTATCGTCACACTTCGTGGGATCTCTCCTTGAACCTTCCTATTCTGGCTTAACGGAGTCATCTGCACCATCGCTTTCCACAGCTCATCCGTCATCTGTGCCCTGTAGTGTAGGTGAAGGCGATCCTCAATTTCCATCTTGTCCTGGAACTTACCCAGAACCTCGTCATTCGAATACGCAGCAACACCTGGAAGTCGGTCGCGAATCTCAGCGAGATAGTCCTCTCCAGGCAGGACCTTAATGACAACCCCTCCTGGTTTCAATACCCTGCTAAACTCGGCGTAGTTGGCGGGCGAGAGAACATTCAGCACAACGTCCAAGCTTGCTGAGGTAAGGGGCAATCTAGCCAAATCAGCAACCAGCCACATAACGGGTGCCTGATGGGAAGTGGCTAGAGTAATGCCGTCACGGGCAATGTCTAGGCCAACGAGGACGGGACTTCCGAGCTGGGCTGAAAGCATGGCTGATAGCGATCCCTCTCCACATCCCGCATCCAAGATACATGGTGCCTCAACACCACGTCTCTCGATCCATTCAGCAACAGCGGAGACTAAAGGATCGTAGATTCCGGCCGCAAAGACCTTCTGTCTGGCCGAGAAGAGCGCCTTATCATACTGACTATTTTGCGACCCTAGAAAGAGATTCAGATACCCTTTGCGGGCCAGATCAAAACAATGGTTGTTTTCGCAGCAAAGACTCGCCTGACTGTCCACCGTTACGAGAGTAGACTCGCACACAGGACAGCTAAATAGCCCATTATGGGCCCTAAACCTACCTAAAGCTTGTTCCTTCTTAGATATTCCTTCGCTCATAGCACTCTCCCGTACATTACTAAAGACTCCACCCTGACATCCTCTATGACAAAGGCGAAAAGAGGCTTACAACGGCTTCTAGAGCTCGAGAAAGCAGCGTTTGCTTCCTAAACTTCACATAGTCCAGTTCCTCAGAACGAGCAGCATCTGTACGCAAAATCTCCGCATAAAGCCGATTCAAATCCGATGATTCGCAGTACACAAAGAGTTCATCATCACGCTCAAGGCTCCGGAAATTGAGGTTGACTGTGCCTATGCAGAGACGCTCATCATCGATCAGCATTGTCTTAGCGTGCATGATACCCTTATACCTAAAGACCCTTACGCCACTATCTACAAGATGCCTCAGATAGTAGTTTTTGATATTGTGATGAAACAAACCGCCAAAGGTGTAGTAACTCGAAGTGATGATCCGTACGTCGACGCCTCGCAAGGCCAGGGTCTTCAAGCTCTGCAAAATAGGCTCTGACGGCGAAAAATAGGGGGTTTGAATCCAGAGTCTCTCCTTCGTACTTGTGATCAGATTGAAGTAACTCAAATTAATCACATCTTGATGGAAGGACTTATTGTATAGCCCATTTGCTATGGTCTGGATTGGTAGATCGCCCTCTCCTTGTGAAGCTGGGAAATAGTGGCGCAATCTTCGGCGAAATCCGATCTTCCCTTTGCGTGTAGACGCAATCCAATCAGACATAAAGATCTGTTGCAGGTCGTGAACTCCCCCGCCAGTCAAGCGAATATGGGTGTCCCTCCACTCCATTCCCTTCACTCCAGTGGCATATCGTTCACCGAGATTCATGCCCCCCAGATAGCCTATGGAACCATCGACGATCACGAGTTTGCGATGATTTCTATAATTAAGGGCCCGGGCATAAGGGCGAATGCCGCGCACATGGCCTCCGGCTCTCTTTAGTTCCCAAAAGAGGGGACGTACAAAGGTCATGAAGCAGCCGAAGCTATCGTAAAGTAGTTTGACTTCAACGCCCTGGCTGGCTTTTTCCTTCAGAATTTCGATCAACTCTCGACCAATGGGATCATTGTGAATCGTGAAGTATTGTACATGGATGTGGTCCTTTGCTGCTCGTAAATCTTCAAACAAGCGTTGAAACTTGGGCTTTCCATTTGTAAAAATCTCCACAGCATTATCATCGGTAAACATACTACCACACCACTGCGTGTGGAATTGCTGAACCGGCGAAAGCTCTCTGTGCGACAGATTATTTCCCCTTTGGAGAATCTCATCGAGTTCCAGAAAAAGTCCTTTGTGGCGTTGGCGAATTTGCCTACGCTTATAGGTCCAATAGCCTTCGCTGCCAAACAATAGATACAAGATGAGTCCTATTCCGGGCAGAAAGGTTAAGGCTAACAGCCAACTGAAACGCTGGGTGGGCTTTTTGCCACCGAAAAAGATGATAAGCATGACAAAAAACAGGTAACCTATATAGATTAGTGATAGGACTTGTCTCATACAGCCTTTCTCCTTTGATTCTAGAGAGTCAGAGCGGGTTGATGGAATTCGTATCCATTTCCACCCTTACGTTTCGTGTGATACATGGCTTGATCGGCGTAGTGCATCAAATCCTCTGTATTTGTGGCGTGGTCTGGGAAAAGACTAGCCCCCAAACTGATGCTGAGTGTTATTTCGGATCCTTCATACATGACTGGTTTTGACAGCACATCGGTAATTCGCCCAATCAAGGAAATCGCGTCCTCTACAGTTCTCACACCTGTTTGCAGCACGACGAACTCATCCCCACCCAAACGACCTACTTGATCATGCTGTCTCAAGACGGATTTCACTCTCTTAGCTACAAGAGCCAAGATGAAATCCCCGGCCGCGTGGCCTAAGCTGTCATTGATTAATTTGAACTTGTCGATATCAAACAGCAGAACTGCAAGTTTTGACTCAGTAAGCCTGGCGCGATTGACTTCCCGCTCCAACTCTCCGATGATGCTACGCCGATTAAGAATGTCTGTGAGCCCATCATACGTCGCTAGCCAAGCAATCTTCTTCTCTTGTTCCTTACGTTCGGTAATATCTCGAATGATGTGGATCCGAATCCTGCCTCGATCTGTATCTGTACTCTTGGCACTCACTTCAACGGGAAGAGAAGTCCCATCAGAACGTACATGGATACACTCAAAAACAGTTCCTTCTTCATCGGCCTGTTCCATTTGTTCCCTGAAGACGGCATGGGTCGAAGGATGACGAATATCTAGAATCCCAAGGAGCTTCAGCTCCTCCTTCGTATACCCATAGACCTCACAGGCCTTCTCATTGCCGTTCAGGATCCGACCGTCCATATCTACAAAAAGAATCACGTCCTGGGCGCGTTCTAAGAGGACTTCGTGAATTCTGATCACGTCTTCCACCTTTTGGCGATATGTAACTTCAACAAAAAACAGGATAATCTCGTCTGCAGAAACATGGAATGGACTGATCAAAAACCGTCGATCGAGCTGCTCAAAGTGGAAATCAAAGGTCTCTTGCTCTCGTTGTGGGGTGAGACGTTCCTGGAGTCTTCGTCGAGAATCTTGGTCCATGGCAAGAACATCACACAGATCGCGACCCATGGCCTCCTCCTTGCTCGTTGCCAAAGCTCGTGCTGCTTGTCTATTCATCTCAGCAATACGATAGCCCTGAATGTCTTCTGTTACAGGATCCCTCACGACAATCAGCCGCACATAGGATTCTAGGAGGGCATCAACAAGATCGGTTCCAAAGTTAAGTTCCGGATGTGTATTCATGAATAACAACCTTCCCTCATCTGTATTTCTGCTAACAGACTGAACTCCAATCCTACCAACAGATTACACATCTGACATATATCTCCTGCCAGAAGCACAGCGGAGGCTCTGCGATGATGACTAGATATCTTCACCAAGAAACTCAGCAACTTGGCGCATAAAAGCGACAGATTCTAACTCCATAGCATCCCCATACTCTTCATACTCGCGATAAGCCGAAGTTTTAGCGATCACGATCTTGTGGCGCGGACTGACATAGATTGCCTGGCCATAGATGCCCATGGCCATAAAGTCACCCTCGCCTCCCCCAGGTACCCACCACTGGTAACCATAGCCAAGTTTGTTCTCGGTAGGTCTCAGATGACTCGCAGTGGCCGTCACAGAGTCCCGCACCCATGTTTCTGGGATGATTTGCTTCCCATGAAAGAAACCGTCATTCAGATAGATGTTTCCAAAACGGGCTAGATCACGAAGTGTAGCACTAAAGCCTCCAAAGGCAGATTCCACACCCGTACTGTCTGTCAGCCAATAGGCATCAGCCTCCATACCCGCAGGTTGCCACAGTCTGCTCTGGGTGTAGGCCGCTAGATCCATGCCAGTAGCTTCCCTTACGACCATCCCCAGAACCTGGCTATCGCTGCTCGTATACTCCCACACCGTTCCGGGCTCATCCTTGTTTTCTAAGGAGAGTAAGATATCTTCTAAAGGGCCTCCTAGACCCACAGAACGGGGAGCCATTTTGTTAAAGTCCGAAGAGGCGTCAAAGTAATTCTCGTCAAAATCAATGCCCGATGACATCTGTAATACATCCTTAATCGAGACTCCATTATACCCGCTCGCTACGAGGCTCGGGACATAATGGCTGACTGGATCCGTAACGTCTCCGATAAAGCCTTCTTCTATAGCAATACCCAAGAGGGCTGATACAACCGATTTCGAGACAGACCAGACAACGGTCCGGGAAGTCTCGCTGTTTCCTTGAAAGTACTCTTCGTACAGAATCTGATCTCCCCGAGTTACAATCAAACCTGTTGTATCAGTGCGTTCGATAAACTCTTTCACACTATGAGCCTCACCTTGGTATTGGTACTGTTCGGGTAGTTGTTTCAGATTGTATGTAAAGGGAGAAATGATATCTCCGGCAGCCACCAGTTTCGATGCAAAGCGCTGATCCGCTTGGCGAAAGTTGCTCGCTAGTCGTTCTGGTTCAAAAAGAGTGACTCCATGATAGATACCGATAATCAGTTTGTGATTTAGTGCAACCAAGGCAAGAATCAGAAACAATAAGACTAAGAGTCCTCGAACTAGGATTCTTCTCAAACGGTACGTTCGCTTTCTTCCCATGTCAGTTCCCCCAGTCCTCTTCTCGTCCAGTCAGAAAAATATCCCCTTAACACTCACTTCTCTAATCGTACCAGATAATCCCATGGATGTGAATGTTTTCCTATCACTATGCAGGAGAATGTTTGCGTTCCGACACAATACGTTCCATTCGCCTAGCCCCAAGGGTCAGCAGGACCACCAGTAACTCAGTTAGCACGAAGGAAAGCCACACACCAGTCATGTCCCAGATCCTACTTAGTATAAGGACAAGCGGTATGATGACAACGACTCCCCGTGCCATGGAAATTCGAAAGGCTCCTCGTGTCTTCTCTATTGCGCTTAGAAAGGTAGCCTCTACGACATTGATGCCAAGAAAGAAGAAGCCCAGGAAATATATCTCTAGGCCGCTTACGGCCATGCGGGCGATCTGTCTGTCACCTTCACTATTGAAAAGACCCACAATGTCTTCGGAGTAGACAAGTATGACCAGGTACATCAATGCCGAGATCATTGCTGAAGTGATTAGGGCATATTGTCGCACTTTGTTGGGAAGTGTAGCGCTCTTAGCCCCATGAAGCCGGCTCACGAGGGGTTGGGCTCCCTGAGCTAGACCACTAAAGATGGAAACTGCAACTAACCCCAAGTTCGCAACAATTCCGTAGGCTGCAACACCAGCATTACCCTGTAAACGGAGGATCACCAAATTGAAGGTGATAAGTACTACCGCCGATGACAGCTCTGCAATCAGGGCGGAGGAGCCTAACGCAAAAACATCTGGAAGCAAGCCCCAGACTGGCTTGTCGTGAAACATGACGAGTCTCGTCCCTTTTTTCATGAAATGAGGAGCCATCGTTCCGAGGCTGATGATCGGGGCTAGACATGTTGCTAGAGCCGCTCCGAACATTCCCATGTCAAAAGAGAATAGGAAAACATAGTCCAGAACTATGTTGGAAAAACTCCCCACGAGCATGGCCATCATGGCTAACCTGGGATCGTCATCATTTCGCACAAAGGCTATGATAACATTATTCGTGATGAAGAATGGCGCGAAAATCAGGATCGTAGTCAGGTATGTCTTAGTCAAGGGCAGGGTGCTTGGATCAGCCCCCAGCAGAGAGGCAAGAAACCCAGAGCCGACAAGACCCAAGAGAAGAAACAGAAGACCTATCACCAGCCCCCCTCGGAAGACGGTGGAAAACACAGCGCGAGCACGCCCTTCCTCTTGTTGAGAGCGCAAGATACTGAATCTCGTGGCACCACCAATGGCAATCATGATTCCAAGGCCATGGATGATGCTATAGACTGGAATGGATAGGTTCAATGCCGCAAGACCTGTAGCACCGAGTTTTTGTGCAATGAAGAAGGTGTCGGCTAAGATATAGCAGGAAAGGCTTATCATGCCTAAGATATTCAAGGTTGCATAGCGTGAAAAGGTCCGAAGCAAAGAAGTGTTCATTTAGGCTTCTCCTCCCAACAAAAAAGGTGTCCTCCAACATCCCTTCTATGACCTAACGGGATGCTGCAAAACACCTGAGCTCTCCACCCGGTGGCGAAGAGTGTGCCTCAAGTATACATCGAACAAGGCATGTTAAGCAAGAGTGAGGTAGCTGAGAATGAGGCTAACACTAGAGCCCCCTTGCTGCCTTTGAGTGGCTCAGCAAGGGGGCTCATCTGCTTTAGGGTCCTATCACTCCGGGCTGGAACTGAATAGCAACTTCTCGCCGCCACCTTCTACGAGAAACAGCTTGTCGATATCGTCGCTAATCAAGTAGTTCATGTCCTGTGAGGTTCTGAATCTCGCTCCAATTCCGCAATCCGAACTAAGCCTCCTTGGAACGGGAAGCAATTCTACTTCAATACCTAATTGCTTCATATGCCTCTTGTACTTAACAGCGCCAGAATGGGTAAAAAATGTGGCGACAAACTCCAACTCTACTTTGTTATCGTTAACAGGAAATCCTCTCCCTCATTCTTAACCTTTACCGTGTAGCTTCTGCTCTCGGCAAAACGCTTCACATTATCTTTGGACGTAGCGTTGTCCAACATGACCTGTACCCCTCCAGGATACTTTTCTAGTGCCTTTCTAGTTAGAACGACCGGTTCTGGACAAGATCTTCCCCTTGCATCCACAGTATTAAGCGCCAAGCTTCACATCCCCTTTCATCGATACCTCGGTACTGGTGTTCATGTTCACGAACCCCACAACCAATACAACTGCTAACCCGATCAGTACAGCCACTTTACCATTGGCGGTAGGTCCAGCACCTGACGATGCTAAGCCTAAGTTATGTGCGAATGCAGCTCCCACGAGTAAACCAAGGAAGGTGACCACAGAGTCAATATTACCCTCGGCACTGAGAATCATCTGTCTTAATGGACATCCGCCCAGTAGAACAGATCCAAGCCCAGCCAAGGTCATCCCCAGGAAGTTCCACAATCCATCATTATGGGCAATTGGTTGTCCCTCAAAGCCAAGTGTGAATCTACCTGTGACAAGATTACCAATCAGTGCTATCACGAGAATGGATAAGAAACCTGAGATCAAGTGAGTATCTCTAAACATGATCAAGTCTCGAATGCCACCGACCATACACAATCTGGTTCGTTGTGCGACTACACCCACGATCAACCCAGCAACTAGAGCTAGAGCTACAGGTGCATGCATAGAACCTGGCCCCGATTCGCTGAAAAAGATAAAGGCTGGTGCGGCGATCAAGAGAATAAAGAAGGCAACCTGCATAGCGGGATACAAGAACCCTTCGGCTTTGTTCAGCGAATAGGTCTTTCTGAGGCTGAACCCTTTATTTAGGAACAGTATGCCAAGGCCAATACCGGATGCAAATCCAACTAGACCAAGGATTGCTGTTAGGTCTCCCCCTGCTAAGCGAAGCACCATACGTAGTGGGCATCCCAAGAAGACTAGAGCCCCAATCATCACAAAGAAACCTAGAACAAAACGGGTCAAGGGAGAGGAACCGCCGCGAGCCTTGAAATCACCTTTCGCAAGGGATATGAGCCAGGCCCCCAACGCCATCCCGATGAGTTCTGGTCTTATGTACTGTACTACACCTGCCCTATGCAGGCCGAGGGCACCCGCCGTATCTCTGATAAAGCACGCTATGCAAAACCCCATATTTGCTGGGTTACCATAGTGGACAAGAACCACTGCCAGCAGGCCAACCAAGCCTCCACCCAAGATCATATTTCGCTTGCTGCTACTCAAATGAATCTCCTCCAAGTTCATACTCGAGTTTGCCATCTTTTTAGCAATCTCTATCGCCATTATAGTCAACCAATGCTTCTTTTGTACAATAGGTGTTTCCAATACTACAACACGTAATATAGAGAAAGTCTATGACGTCACCAGTCTGTCTGGTGTAGAATAGACTTGGAGGTGGGTCTTGTGAAAAAAATATACTTGGATAATGCAGCGACATCCTTCCCAAAGGCACCTGGAGTCGGCGATGCTGTAAGGCATTTCATCGATCAGATTGGCGGTAATGTGAATCGAAGTGGTTACGATGCATTGACGTCGGATGAAATGGTGTTTGAGACCCGGGAGATGTTGGCCCATTTCTTCAACTTCCCCACCCCTGAAAACGTAATCTTTACACTGAATATCACCTACAGCTTGAACTTCTTGTTGAAGGGTCTGTTAGAACCTGGTGACCATGTCATTGTGTCATCCATGGAACATAACGCAGTCATGCGTCCTTTGATGCAGCTCCAAGAACAAGGTGTGGACTTTTCTCGCCTTGTCTGCGACGAACTAGGCAGACTGGATGCCAATAGCCTTCATACCTTGGTCAGGCCCAACACCAAAATGGTTGTACTAACCCATGCCTCGAATGTTTCTGGAACCATTCTACCTGTGGAGGAAATCGGCTCAATCTGCCACGAAAAAGGTCTATGGTTCATTCTGGATACAGCACAAACAGCAGGGGTCTTGCCCATCGATTTCCAGGCGCTCAAGCTTGATGCCCTAACCTTTACAGGTCATAAGGGACTCTTAGGCCCTCAGGGCGTTGGCGGGTTCTTGCTGAGTGAAGATTTGGCCCAGAGGATGGATACATTGGTCAGCGGAGGAACCGGAAGTCTTTCGGAATACGAGGAAGTGCCCCCTTACCTACCCGATAAATTTGAAGCAGGCACTCCCAATCTACCCGGTATTTACGGGTTGAACCAATCGCTCAACTACATAAAAAAAGTAGGCCTAGCTACGATTCGAGAGAAAGAACTCAAACTAGCTAGTTACCTACTTAAAGGATTGGACGAAATGGATGGCATCCGGATTGTGGGTCCGAGAGACGAAAAAGAGCGCATGGCCGTTGTATCCGTCGACTTTGAAGACTGCGATAATGCTGATATCGCCTACTACCTAGACAAGCACCATGGCATACGAACGCGCTGTGGTCTGCACTGCGCCCCATCAGCCCACAAGACTTTGGGCACGTTTCCCCAAGGTACAGTCAGGTTTTCTCCCGGTCACTTGAACACGATAGAAGAGATCGAGACGACCCTCCTAGCAATAGGCCAAGGGTTGAGGGAACTTAGAAATACTCGTGTGCGAACCCCTTAAACGCTCTTGCGATGGGACTTAACACTCGGTTCCGGTGGTTGATGAAATAGAAGTTCTGCTCAAGGTCCAAATCTTCAATGTAGAATCCTTTGAGGAGACCAAGCCGGATTTCGTCGACCACCGACCGCTCCGAGACGATGGCTAGGCCGAGACCTGCCTTAACACATTGCTTAATTGTATCTGGATTTTCGATGGTAGCCACGATGGTGAGTTTAGCCGCATCAATCCCCTTCTTCTTGAGACCTGCGAGAAACAGATTTCTTCCTCCCGACCCTTGCTCCCTAAGTATGAAGGCTTCATCTTTGATCTGATCCCAGGTCACGGTCGTACCGGCAAAGTCCAAGAACCTTCCAATGCAAGGGGTAATGAGCACCATTCGTTCCTGGCATATCTTCCGCACTTCAAGCTCTGACAAGACTGTTTCTGTACCCACAAAACCAAAGTCCGCCGCGCCAGAGGTAATCGCGGTCACCACCCCTTCGCTGTCAAACTGCCGGAGTGTGAAGGTGATTCTGGGATACTGCAAGCGAAATGCGCTCAGAAGTCCTGGTAGCAAATACCCTTGGGGAACGGTGCTAGCGGCTATGGCTAGGTTGCCTTCTAGCTTCCCATCATGTTCAGCGAGGGAAAACAAGGCTTGTTCCTTCGTGTTTAGTATGTTCACCGCATGCTTATAGAGAATTTCTCCTGCTTCAGTCAACGAAACGGTCTTACCGTTGCGATTCAGTAGCACCGTGCCTAGTTTGGTTTCTAGAGATTGGATATGACCGGTGATCGTAGGCTGCGTCAAATACAGCTCCTCTGCCGCTTTGGTGAAGCTGCCGTGCTTTACGATAGATACAAGAGATTCTAGCTTCCTGAAGTCTATTTCAATCACCCCATGACCATAATTTCCCGACGCTCGGTGAAACCGTTCCTTGCATGTGCTATACTTATTATATAGTAACAAAGGACAAAAACAAGGCTCTATAGAGGAAGGGAGGCAGATCATGTCAAGGGTACGAATTGATGACTCCGCAAGGGTAATTGGCCAAGTTAGATTGGGTCAGGATACCTATCTCGCCCAGGGTTCCATTCTCCGTTCCGTCGATGATTCTCTGACGATTGGCAATGCAACCTGGGTCCTGGAGAACTCCGTTTTGATTGGAACGCCAGAATATCCTCTGACAGTTGGTAGCAAGACCATCTTCGGGCACAAGTGCATCGCGATCGGAACTAGCATCGGCGACTTGTGTGAGATCGGCAATGGTGTTACCTTCCTCCCTGGATCCAGAATAGGGGACATGTGTATCTTTGGAGAGGGGACTTTGATTCCTGAAGGATATGCTGTTCCAGGGGGTTCAGTCGTTGTAGGCAGGCCTGGTAGGGTCATCCGAAGTCTGACTCAAGAGGACAAGAATATGATCAAAAGGATGCGCGGAGGCGACACGTCTCTTACTCCCTACCTGGAGAATACCATTATTAGCGAAGCACAAGGGGGGAACATGATGGGCGAACTGTACGAGTATAACGGTAAATATCCCGAGATATCCAAATCAGCTCTGCTCTATGATTCAGCCGAAATCACCGGAGATGTCATTGTTGGCGAACATACTGTCATTGCTTCGGGCGTAAGAATTATCGGAAACTCCCATGGTCCTGTACGAATCGGCAACAATGTGCAAATTCTAGAGAACTCTGTGCTCCATCTCCTGCCAGATAACCAACTTGTGATCCACGATAATGTGACCATCGGTCCTGGGTGCATCATTCATGGTACCGAGATCGGATCAGGCAGTGTGATTGAATCGGGCTCCATCCTCTGCGATTATAGCAGATTGGGCCAGAACACTCTGGTGAAAGCTGGTAGCCTAGTAAAGCAACGAAGCGTTTTTGCGGATAATCAAATCATCGCAGGCTTCCCCGCTGTAGGTATTGGAGAAAACCAAGAAGCCCTAGAACGACCGCTCTGGGCGATTCGCCTAATTGGATAGTAGATCGAACAAGGTGCACCGTGGTGCACCTTGTTTTCTATCTTACAGAGGACTTGAGAACCTCATATCCTACCTTTGTGATGGCATCTTCGATCTGGTTAATCGAAACAGTCTGATCATCGAAGTCTAGTTTTACTTTGCTCGAGTTAAACATCACTTTTACCGTACCTTGATCTACACCTTCTACACCTTTCACCGCAGCTTCGATTTTCTGCAAACAAGATGGACATGTCAAAGTTTCTACTTGGATTGTTGCCGCTTTCATTGGACACTCCCCCTTCTATGACTCTATTATCCCCGAACCTCCACTTGGAAACATTGATCTAGATCAACTTTTCGGCCTTTTAGGCTTTACTCTCAAAGCGGAGTAGGCGCATTCCATTAAGAATGACAACTAGGATACTTCCCTCATGGACCAACATACCAATGGACATGTTCATCCAATCGCTAAACAGCACTGCGGATAGCAGGAGTAAAACAACGCCAACTGCGATTAAGATGTTCTGCCTCATGTTCGACGCAGTCGCTTTTACCAACCCCAGGGCGTGAGGCAAACGACTGAAGTTGGAGTTCATCAAAACGACGTCGGATGTTTCAATAGCTACATCGGTACCGCCACCCATAGCTATACCAATATTCGCTAAGGCTAGCGAAGGGCTGTCGTTCACACCGTCTCCTACGAAAGCTACGATCTGGCCTTCTTCAATGAGCTTCTTGACATATGCAGACTTATCTTCAGGTAACATATTACCATAGGCTTCCGTTAAGCCCAGCTCCCGGCTGACTGCGTCCACTGTACCCTGGTTGTCACCGGAAAGAACTACAAGGTTTCTTACCCCCATACGTTTCAGCCTCTGTAAATCTTCCTTGACGCCGGACCGGACTTGATCACGTACACCCATCAAGATCTTCAATTTCCCGTCCACAGAGGTCAGGACAAGGGAGTTTCCGTTTTCTTCAAGGCGGGCTACATCTGCCCGAGCCCCTGGACTGAGGGTAACGTTTTCCCGTTCCATCAAGGCCACATTGCCGACAGCCACTCTATGACCATCTACAGTGGCGATAATTCCACCGCCCTTGACGACTTCAGTGTCTGTGACTTCAGAAAAGGTAACATCGCCGATACTCTCCAGCACTGCCTTGGCCAAAGGATGATCCGATTCACGTTCAATACTGGCCAGATAACCTAGTGCAGATGTAGTGTCATGACCGTAGTACTCAGTTTCTGCCACCGATGGGTTTCCCACAGTGAGGGTACCTGTTTTGTCAAAGACAAATGTGTCAACTCGACTAAAGTCACTAATGACCTCACTGCCTTTCAGCAATACCCCTTTGCGAGCTCCGTTACCAATACCTGCCACATTCGATACTGGTACACCAATGACCAGAGCACCGGGGCAACCTAGAACCAAGATCGTAATCGCGAGCTCTACATCTCGAGAAAACAGCCAAACTAGGAATGATAAGGCAAGAACCGCTGGTGTGTAATACTTCGCGAAACGGTCTATAAAACGCTCTGCTTCTGATTTGGAATCTTGGGCTTCCTCCACAAGCTCGATAATCCTGCCAAATGTTGTATCTTCACCTACTCGGTCAGCGACGATCTGAATCGTTCCGTTGTCCAAAATGGTTCCAGCAAAGACACTAGAATCTTTTTCTTTGGCCACTGGAATTGATTCACCGGTAATGCTGGCTTCGTTAATGCTACCTTCGCCGCTGAGCACAGTGCCGTCCACCGGGACCTTCGCTCCAGTCTTTACAAGGAGCACATCGCCGACGTCAACCTCATCAACATCTACCTCGATGAACTCTCCGTCTTCCATTTGCTTCAGTGCACTTTCTGGTGCCATCTCTGTTAGTTCCTTAATAGCCGAACGGGTCTTATTCAATGTCCGCTGTTCCAGAAAAGCACCGAAAAGGAAAAGGAAGGTAACGATGGCGGATTCTTCGAAGTTCCGAATCAAGAAGGCACCAAGAACTGCGATGGTCACCAAAAGATCAATGCTCACGACCTTGACCCGTAAGGCCTGGTAGGCCTGGATGGCGATTGGTGCCAGTCCTAGAATGGACGCTATGACCAAAGCTCCAGCAAAGATTAGCTGATTATCTAGGAGCCATAGGCTGAGAAATCCCACGGCGATCAAGATCCCACTAATCAGAGTGATTTTGTTCTTTGCCTTTAGAATATGACGCTGCATTTCCTCATTCCTTTCCAGTTCAGATTGGAGTCCACTCTCCTAACTATGGTAAGCCTCGTCTAGTTCAGCGAGGATCTTGTAAACGGCCTCGTAACTCTCGCAAACATCATTAGGCACAGTGTAGTCGTTGGTGATTTGACGCAGTTGTTCAAACTCGCTCTCAAGAGCAGGTTGCTCTTCTCCGCTTGCACCTATCTTGGCTGTCATCTCTTTGTAAATGCGATGTACGTCATGAAACTCTGGATGACTTGCTCCATGGACTCTAGCGACGATGGGCACATATAGTTCCAGTGTCTT
>JAAZLY010000228.1 GCA_012799115.1 Bacillota bacterium | reverse complement strand
TGCTGGTGTGGCTCAATGGTAGAGCACGTCACTCGTAATGACGGGGTTGTGGGTTCGATTCCCACCACCAGCTCCACACTCGAAAGAAAACGATGCAGTCTCTGTGGCTGCATCGTCTTTTTGTCTATTCTCATGTTTGAACCTCGTGTTCCTTGTGCGCTCGTTTGAACACAAACAACTCTCGATCCGCCGCCTCCACCGCCTCATCAAGCCCCAATGACGCGTTGTACGAGGCATGTCCCAGCGAAACCCAAGGGATTCGATCATCGTCATTTCTGGCTCGGCAAAGGCCCTCAATAAACCTGCCGTTGGCGTCTCGGATAACCTGTTCATCCCCAGACGTACTCAACACACAGAACTCATCGCCCCCAATTCGATAGCCAAACCCAACGTCATTGAAGGATTCACGAATAATCCGAGCAACAGACTGCAAGACGAAGTCACCATAGCGATGGCCATAGGTATCGTTAACAGCCTTGAAGTCATCGATGTCAAAGATGATCACCCAGCCCCTGCCCTCTGACTGTAGATCCAGAAGCCGTTTCTCATAGGCCCGGCGATTTAGAAGCCCGGTCACAGCATCATGTTTCTCCAGCAAATCAACGTAATACGTATAGGTCAAGACCATTACAATCGTGATTGTTGACCAGCTTAGAAACACGGAGGGCATGATGACCTGAACAGTCGTGCCAAACAAGGTAAGTAGGACAAGGCCGACCAATATAATCTTGTTCCCGCTTCGATATACTTCTCGCGTTCTTAGGAGTTCCACGAGAAAGACCGCGATACCAAACAGATAGGCAAAAACATACACAAAAAAAAGCGGCCCCCGGCCATACACGTTAGGGCGGGAAACATAAAAGATAAGACCGTAGAAAGGTGAAAGGATAGCCAAGAGCAGGTTAACAAGGCCAGGTAGCAAAACTGGCCATCGTAATTTGGTGTGCTCCCTACGAAATGCATTGATCATAAAAAGAGCGATCAATGGTGACAATCCAAATCCAACCACACAGCTCATCATATTGATGAGCCTATGAACGCTATTGGGAGCGACAAAGACAACCGATAGAGTCTCCGCAATAATCGACAAAGCCACGACGCCCACTGCATACAAGCATTCTCGGCGCATACGTTCATCGAAAAGATCGTTGTGCTGGCTCATGTAACCCAGGAGACAGATTACACTCAAGTTGATGACGCTCCGTACGATCAACTCCTCCATGTTCTAACCCTCCTTTCTCTGGGTGTAATACCAGTATAACAAACCGAAATTAAGAGATGAAGTAAAACTTCCTCGTCTGAACATATTGAACTCTGCCAGTTCTAGATCTATAATCAACGTAAGGGGGTATAGCGCAGTTGGGAGCGCGTCTGCTTCGCATGCAGAAGGTCGGGGGTTCGAATCCCCCTATCTCCACCAAGAATAACCATAGGGCACATTTCCGCTAGATCAGGTGGAACTGTGCTTTTTTTATTAGTCCGCCCAAACACCCTTCCTCGAATTGTGTTGCTTTGCACCAGCAGAGAGGTTAATATATTATTAAGCATGTTGTTTATTTTATTGCGCCTGATGCGTCTTTTGTTTTGAAAAAGGAGGGTACAGATGAAAAGGGTCCTTTGTTCCCTGCTAGTTCTAGCATTTGTGATGATAAGCGTCTTCCCCTCTCTCGCTTCAGAAGGCGGTCTTGAGCTCACCGAGAACGAGCGGGCCTTTATGGCTGAGCATCCAGTGATCAAGCTTGGCATCGATCCTGACTTTGTTCCCTTTGAGTTCGTAAACGAACAGGGTAGATATGCAGGAATTGCTGCAGACTATCTATCCCTGATTAGTGACCGAACAGGACTCCAGTTTGAAGTTGTCTTGGGTCTTCCATGGGCAGAGGCTTATGAAAAAGTTTTGACCGGGGAGATTGATGCCTTACCTGCAATCGGCAAGACGGATGAGCGAGCGGAACACCTTCTGTACTCCGAACCCTATTATTTTTTCAAACGGGTCATCGTAACAAGAGATACAGATACAGAAATATCGAGCATAGACGATTTACAGGGACTCAGCGTAGCCGTACAGCGTAACAGCTCACACCACAGCTACCTTCTGTCCTTTCCCCAGATAAACCTAAGTCTATATGACTCTGCCGAGGCCGCTCTAACAGCGGTGGCAACGAATGCAGAAAAGGCCTTTGTCGGGAATCTCGCTACCACAAACTTCTTGATTCGTTCGAATGCCCTGACCAACCTCAGATACCTCGCCTTTGAGGTGGACCAGGAGCAAGCGATACATTTCGCTGTCCGCCGAGACTTGCCCGAACTGGTCAGCATCATCAACAAGGGACTGGCCCTCCTGACTGACGATGAGCGACTAGCAATCAACAATCGATGGGTTGGTCCTAGTACGGGCACGGACTACAGGCCGCTACTTCGTGTTCTGGCCCTCATCGGGTCTGTGGTAGTTCTCGTACTAGCGGTATCCTTTTACTGGATTATACTGCTTCGCAGAGAGATCAGGATGCGGAAGCGAACTCAAGAGGCTCTAGAGAAGGCCAAGCAAGAGGCAGATGAAGCGAACGAGTTCAAGTCTAGTTTTGTGGCGAGGATGTCACATGAACTCCGAACCCCTCTCAATGCCATTACGGGAATGGCGTATCTCCTCAGAAAGACCAACCTCACAACGACCCAGGCTCTTTATGCCGAGAGAATTACCCAAGCCTCGTCGAACATGATGGGGATTGTTGACGACATTTTGGATTACTCCAAAATAGAAGTGGGGAAAATCGAGCTCGAAATGGCTTCGTTCAGCCTCGACCAAGTTATTCAAAATGTAGCCAGTATTGTGTCTTACAGAATTGAAGAACAAGGTAGCAGCTTTAAGGTGGCAAAAGACCCTCAGGTACCCAATTGGTTTATCGGCGATGCCAAACGAATTGAGCAAGTCCTCCTCAACCTACTAAACAATGCGGCCAAGTTCACCGCGGAAGGCGAAATCTCCCTTGAGATTGGACTTCACGCAAGAGAAGAAGACACCTATCACCTGGCGATGATGATCAAAGATACGGGGATTGGAATGGACGAGGAGCAGATACAGAAGCTGTTTGATCCCTTTGTGCAAGGTGATAGCACGATCAACAGACGCTTTGGTGGTTCGGGACTAGGATTGTCCATCGTAAAAAGCCTCGTGGACATGATGGGCGGAAGTATACAGGTCTTCAGTACTCCAGGGCAAGAGTCAACCTTTATCGTCCATTTGTCCTTACCTCTAGATAAGAAACAGCAGGAAGACTACACCGAGACACTAGCGGAGCATCCCTTTAGGGACCTTCGAACGCTAGTGTTGGAGAAAACCGATACCAGTATAAACCTGATTGAACGCTACCTTAGGTCCTTTGGCATGCAATGCGAACTAACTACCTCCCCAGCAGTGGCACTTTCCATGCTGGAGAGAGGTCAAGACCAACTCGGCAAGCCCTTCGATTTGCTCATCATCGACTATGAAACCCCCACCGAAGGAGGTTTCGAGTTTATCGAAGCAATAAGGAAGAATGAGAACATCATACCGAAGCCTGAGTTCCTTATGCTCCTCCCCATGACCCGAGGAGACCTCTTTGAAGAACTCAGTCAGCGCGACATTGCCCTGGGCATTGGCAAGCCAATCATTCTGTCGGTCCTACTCAACGGAATTTGCGATATATTCCGCCTAAGGGCCGTGCGTTTCGCTCAGGTCTCGGAAGCGGAAGAGGGCACTCCAATGCCACTAGAGAAGACCTACAATGTCTTGGTTGTTGAAGACAATCAGACCAACCAACTCATCTCGAAATCTCTTCTCGAGCAGATCGGCATCAACGTGCTTTTGGCTTCCAATGGCCAGGAGGGCGTGGAGCTGTTTAGGCAGGAAAAGGAGAACATCTCCCTAGTCTTGATGGATCTGCACATGCCCATTATGAACGGCTATGACGCTGCGCGAGCCATTCGACGTCTGCCTTCCGATGTACCCATCGTAGCGATGACAGCAGATGTCATTGAAGGAGTAAAAGAAAGGTGCGACGAGAACGGAATTTACCACTACATCAGTAAGCCCCTTGATCCTGCCCATTTTCTCCAGACAGTCAAAGATCTGATCTTGACATACAAGCCTGCAAAAGCCGAAGAATCAAACATTCTCAATAGGACCGCAGGCCTCAGGAACATGGGCGACAATGCACAGCTGTACGAACAGGTACTCCAGGAATATCTACGGGAGAACCAGGATACTCCCAACCAGCTCCTTTCGGCAGTTGTCAGTGAAAGGTACACCGACGCCAGACAGATTGTGCACAAGGCCAAGAGTAGCTCTGGAAGTATCGGCGCCGAGGCTTTGTATGCACTGTCCATAAGACTTCAGAAGGCTCTTTACGATGAGCATAGGCAAGAAATTCTGACGATCACGAAGGACTTTGCAGAAGTGATGACAAAGCTATTAAGGGAAATCTCGTAAGATCAACTAGATGAACGAACAGTAGAGGAGGTGCCATGATGACAACAAGAATCCTAGTCGTCGACGATTCGGCATCCGACCGCCTAATTATCCAAAACATGTTGAGTGACTATGATGTCCACACGGCTTGCGATGGCTCTGAAGCCATGCAATTGCTTCAGGCCAAGGACTTCGATCTGATGATCCTCGATTTAAATATGCCACTCATGAACGGATTCGAAGTTTTGCAGGCATTTGGGGGTGACGGGCAATTCAAAAGACCACGTACCATCATCCTCACGAACTACGATGAAATCGAGAATGAAATCCAAGGTCTTAAGCTCGGTGCAATCGACTACATACGCAAACCCATTCATATGGCTTCGTTAAGAGCAAGGATAGAGGTACATATTGAGCTACTCCAGACCCTAAGCTCCCTTGAGCACCGTGTAGAAAAGCAGGCGATGGCACTAGAAACACTTTTTGACAAGGTGGCCGTTGGTATCGCCGCCTATTTTGACAAGGACCCCACTCCTATCAATCTGAGGAAGTACGTGGACATCAACCCCGCCTTTGAAGAAATCACGGGACGAACCAGGGATGAGTTACTCCGACTGGGTTGGGCTGCAATCACCCACGCCGACGACTTGGCAGAAGAGCAAAGAAACTATGAGCGACTCCTCTCTGGTGAAATCGATAGCTACACCATGGACAAGCGGTTTATCAAACCCGATGGATCAGATGTCTGGGTGCACGTCATCGTAACCTCACTGGCCCCTTCGCCACAACATCCCTTGCATCATGTAATCCTAGCTCGCGACGTTACAGAGAGCAAAAACATAGAAAAGAAGCTTTTGGAGAGCGAGCGCAGCAAATCTGTCCTACTCTCACATCTCCAGGGAATGGCCTACAGATGTAACTATGACCGGGATTGGACAATGCAATTTGTCTCATCTGGGTGTTTTGAGTTAACTGGTTATGCTCCAGAAGCCCTGATTGGGAACAAGGAAATGTCCTTCAACGAAGTTATTACACCAGAATATAGAGAGTCTCTCTGGGAACAATGGGCAGAGGTTATCGCTGCTAGAGTGCCATTTAGGCGGGAGTATGAAATTACAACGGCCACAGGTGTCCGCAAATGGGTGTTTGAGATTGGCCAGGGCATTTACAACGATGCAGGCGAAGTGGAAGCCCTTGAAGGAATCATCATCGACATATCGGAGCGAAAACACATGGAGGATCAGCTTCGTTACCACAATGATCATGACTCCTGGACCGATCTGCATAACCTTCGCTATCTGGAGACGCTGCTTAACAAAGACAGCAAGGTGCCGCTGACAAAAAAGGCAGCATTAATCAGTATGGACCTCAGTGCCATACACTCATTAAGTATTACGTATGGCTTCCAATATGGCCAAGAGCTCGTAAGAAAGATTGCTAATGTATTAAGCACCCTATGTGAGGAAGAGTGCTTAGTTTTTAGTACATATGAGTATCGTTTTGCCTTCTACGTGAAGGGATACAAGGACTCACAGGACTTGCTCGAATTCTGTGATGGGATTTCAGGTGCCCTAGCGCCACTTCTCACCGTTGACCGAATCAATATAGGTCTCGGAGTCGTCGAGATCGCTGAGCACAATCGACATGATGTGGAACTACTAGTAAAGAAACTCTTGATTACGTCTGAAGAAGCCTTGCTTTCTGGCCATGGAGAGAACCATGTCTGCTTTTACGATCAAGAGCTTGAAAACAGGATATTTCGTCGAGAAATCCTACAACATGATCTGTCGGAGCTGGCCATTGGCAAGCACGAAGAACGCTTGTTCCTACAGTTTCAGCCAATTCTTGATCTAAGGGAGAATCGGATTTGCGCCTTTGAAGCCCTATCCCGATACAAAAGCGAACGGCTAGGGTTGATCTCCCCCTTGGAGTTTATACCCATCATTGAAAAAACAAAGCACATCGCACCCATCGGTGAGATCATTGCCAGAAAGGCCTGCAAGTTCATGCGGAAGTTGAAGCTGGCGGGACATGCTGTGACTGTGTCCATCAATGTCTCTGTAATTCAACTCCTGAGTAAAGGATTCGTTGACAATCTGCTCCACACCATCACGAGTATGGACGTCGATCCCGAACATATTGTGCTGGAACTTACTGAGTCCGCGTTTTCATCGAAATTTCCTGAGATCAATCGTATTCTAGGTCAGCTTCGGGAGCATGGAATACGAAGCTCCATCGACGACTTTGGAACAGGCTACTCTTCTTTATCCCGAGAGAGAGAGTTGAATGTTGATTGCCTTAAGATCGACAAATCCTTTATCGACAGACTGATGTTCCTTGAGGACAGTCAGACAATCACGAGCGATATTATCTCCATTGCCCACAAACTTGGACACCAGGTAGTGGCCGAAGGCGTAGAGCACCAAAGGCAATTAGAGTACCTGAAGCTCCATGGGTGCGACAAGATTCAAGGATACTTAATCAGTAAGCCCCTTGATGAACAAGCAGCTCTTGACTTCTTGGAGCGTCACAATTGGAAGAGGAGTCAAGCAGCAAGATAAGAAAGCAATTGAGGTCAAGAATCTCCGTCCGATACCTCGTATATTTGTGATCAAGAGGGTGAGATCAATGGACAATAGGCACAACGACAGCTTGGCAGCCGTAATGAGAATGAAGGAGTACATTGCTGCTCATCTGCAGGAACCCATCACCGCTCAGGACTTGGCCAAAGCCGCAGGCTACTCCCAATACCACGCGGCAAGGATGTTCAAGGGAGAAACAGGCCTGTCTCCCTTTGAATATCTCCGGCGCGAGAGGTTGACAGCCTCTGCTCACCTCCTTCGTTCAGGCAGGCACAAGGTTGTCGACGTTTCGTTGGACTTCGTCTTTGATAGCCATGAGGGTTTCACAAGAGCCTTTGTCAACGGGTTCGGGATTTCTCCAAAGAAGTACGCTACCCGCCCTGCACCAGAAGGCTGGCAGATCCCTTTCCATTATCTCGACCGCTCCAAATTGCATGCGGAGGTATCGAACATGAGCAAGACAACAGTCATTTTCACGCAGATCATCGATCGTCCTGCCCGCCGATTTATCCTAAAGCGAAGCAAAGGAGCCGATGACTATTTTTCCTACGCCGAGGAGATCGGTTGTGGCAAGAACAACGCCTCAGCGGCCTGGGATGTTCTCTCTGAGATTAAGGAGGCTTTGTACGAACCTGTCGGAGTGTGGTTGCCTGAGGGCATGTGTCCTCCAGGAACAGGGACATACGCCCATGGCGTAGAGGTTCCAGCAAATTACACCGGCCCATTACCAGAGGGCTTTGACGTCATCGACCTCGTCCCCTGCCAGTATATCGTGTTCCAGGGGGAACCCTATAAGGACGAGAACTACGGAGAGGCGGTTAGCGCCTGCATGGAACGCATCAAGTCCTTCAACCCCGAGGTTTATGGCTATCAATACGCCACAGACATGGCCCCTCGAATGCAACTGGAACCACAAGGCTGGCGAGGTTATATCGAGATGTTGCCTGTTAAGCGAATGAATGAACATTAATACCGGATCAGAGAAGAAGGTGCAAACTCCATCTGGAGAATTGCACCTTCTTTCATGTTGTCTCAGGGAACCTGATTCTGCAAATCCGTTGGGGGTCGACTGGCACTCTGGGCTTGTTCCAATGCGTCTTTCGCAGTCTTCTTGAACCGCTCCCAAGTTTGCGTCGCGCCTGTTATATTGTCAACTTTTTCTGGATCCTGCATCTCTATCAGCTGCTCTTCGTACCGATCTTCCGACTCAGGGCCGAGGGGATAGGGATAATTCTCACCCTTCGGGTTGCCTTCTTGATCCTTCTCGTCGTATGTCACTTCTGCGATCCGAGCATCTCGAATGACCAGTTCGATTTCTCCATAGTAGCCATGTTCATCCGTATCCGTTTTAGCAGTATAGGTGCCGTCTTTCCATTCTGCCTCCATGTTCGCATCGTCTTGGGGCGTGCTCGGCATCTGTGGTTGGATCGGCTGGATTGCTGGCGGTCTGGATTGATCCCCCGCTTCAGCCTTTCGTAGGGCATCCCTACTAGCTTCAACAAAACGATCATGAGTCTGCGTAGCCCCACTTATGTTGTCAACGCCATCTGGATCTTGCGCCTTGACAAGACGCTGTTCAAACTCATCATGTGACTGGGGCCCAAGTTGATAGGGGTAATTCTCGTCTTTCATCTTTCCTTGCTGATCCATCTCTTCGTAGTTGGCCTCAGTGATCTTCCCATCTTTGACCATCAACTCAATCTCACCGAAGTACCCCCGCTCATCGGGGCTGGACCGACCGACGTATGTTCCATCTTGCCAACCGGGTCCCTCCTTACGCTGAGCATTAATATACATGGCTATTCCTAGCACGACCAAGAGCAAAATCACTATTCCCACTGTCCTGTTCACGCATCGTCCCTCCTTGTCAATAATATGAGTGAAAAGAGGGCTTCTTATGCAAAAGAGTTCAGCCTCAGCTGAACTCTTTTTTTGTCTAATTGGTACCCCCAAGGGGATTTGAACCCCTGTCTTCGCCGTGAGAGGGCGATGTCCTAGGCCACTAGAC
>JAAZLY010000227.1 GCA_012799115.1 Bacillota bacterium | reverse complement strand
CTTGACGGGCGTTAGGGTTGTTCATGAGCTGGAAGTCCCAACGCATTGTATGACTAGCCCGTGCCACTCCTCCACCTAGTCCTAAGATCAAAAAAGCGACTAGACTAAATAGAACAATCCTTTTCATGATGTCTTCTCCTCCTAGTAGGTAAACTGAAAACCAGTTGCTAGATGCACACGTGAGTTGGCGATCCCCCCTGGGTGATTGACATATCTTGCTTCTGCGAAGAAATGCTTAGTAATGTCAATTCCTGCAAAGGCTTGGTAGCGGAAGCCTTCCGCATAGCCGACTCCCGCACCGATATATGCATCGAGGCGGTTGCCTGCAAAGGGTGCGAACTTGAAGGATACGAAACCCGCCAGAGTTTGCTCTCCCTTGAGATAGGTGGTCTCGGTTATGATGTTGAACTTGCTCTCTCGGTCAAGTCTTGATTCCACCCTGGCCCCGACGGTCACTTCGCTATCCGTGCCCAATGTACTGAGAACCATGCCAATCTTCATTCTAGGAGGGGCTTTTTCTTGAGTGAGCATTTTCTGGGAGGCGAGGAAGAGATCGACCCTCTCTTGATCGATCTCGCTTGCTTGGATCAAGGGGGTGCTCAGTAGAATTACCAGGAGTAACAGGGTGGCGAGGAACACTTTTTTCATAGTAGATTCTCCTTTCAGCTCTTCTATCCCTGATTAATGATTGCATGATTGCTATTACCGCTCTGACTAACCGAAGCCGTATTATCCGTTCCCATTTGGCTGATGGAGCTCATATTTCCATCTCCCGACTGAAGACTTCTGGCGAGCTGATGGGCACCAAATTGCTGGACCTCAGCCCAGTTAGCGCTTCCTGCTTGCACCACAAAAACAGCGTTTGAACCAGTGGCAGCAAGCTCTTGTACTTGGAAAACTAAGACCTGGTTGTTATCACCGATCTGGTAGTTGGAGGTGATATTCTCATCTTCGATTTGCTCTAGACTAAGTTTATTAAGTGAACCTGATTGATAGCTGAAAGCGTCATGGTTGGAGATGTTCAATAGAGACCCACGGTTGACCAGTTGTATCTGGGAGATAGTGGCATCGTTCTCATCTCCCGTCTGAATGGCCAGGACAAGATTTTTTTGGCCTCCTTGGACAATTTGAATCGTATTCTCATCACCAACTTGTCCGACGCCAGCTATATGGTCACTGCCTTCTTGTTCCACCTTGGCTGAGTTTTCATTTCCTAGTTGCATGATGATCACTTCGCTACGGAGCTCTTGGTAAATGTACACATCATTATTAACTCCAAGTTGGGTGACCGTACCAATGGCTTGAGCAGAGGCACCTATTTGGGTGGTTAGAATCAATGCCACAACGAGTATTACACCAAGAAAATCTGGGAGTCGTTTCATAGTGATCTCCTTCTTATGTCTGGGCTACAGAGCTAGAATATGCCCATCTGCACGACTTTCGTTTTCCCACCGTTTCCTACGACTGCAATCTCCTGTGATAGGAAGGCGCCAATCTGTATGTGAGTAACAGTGTTGCCATCGCCAGAGACCTGAACCTTTGAGTGATTAAGCATGCCGGATTGCTTCTGGGAAATGATGTTGCTATTGCCATATATCTGTGCACAGGCGTAGTTTCCAAGCCCGATCAATAGGGGCAATTGTGAGTGGCTAACAATGTTGTTGTTTCCCGGGATCGCAACATTGGAGTAATTTAGGGATCCGGTTTGTATCTGTGAAACAGTGTTCTTATCGCCAGTCGTATGCGCTCTTGCTTCGTTTTCAGAACCGATCTGGGTTTGAACAAAGTGATTGTCACTACCATTTTGATCGATAGAGAGGATGTTTCCCCATCCATCCTGCATTTGGATACTGCTGTTGTTATTCCCTATCAGTTTTGCAAAAGCGATGTTAAAGGAACCATCCTGGATCTGGCTACTTTGGTTCCCTTGGCCTTGTTGGTAGATATAGCTTGAGTTCTTGTCACCAGCCTGGGAAGTCAGACTCCAATTGTGGTCACCTACTTGGTCCTGCGCAGCCCAACTGTTTGATGAGAACTGCTCAAGAGCTGCTACATTGTAGCTACCTACTTGGTAGATGTATGCTTTCGATATGTCTTCAGCCATGATTAGCCCAGAACCGTTGAGCGTCAATAAGACTATTAGGCCTACAAGCACCAGACCATGTGACTTGCGGTTCATGAGAAATCCTCCTTTAGTTAAACATGTCGTAGCAAAGGAGTTCGTTTCTTTGCGGAGCCAAGCGAGGAAGATCTGCTTCCACGCTTGGCCAGACTATTTGGGTATAGCTATTGTGTTACAATACCGAAGTTGAAGTTGCCCGTTTGAGTAATCCTTGCGGTATTCTTGCTCGCAGTAGGACGGTTCTGGAACTCAATAGCTACATTATACTCTCCTGTTTGCTTAATCGCCATCCACAGAGGACTATCAACACCCAGTTGCGTTTGGAGCGCCGTATTCGCTGTTCCCGTTTGTGTTATCTGAGCGGATT
>JAAZLY010000226.1 GCA_012799115.1 Bacillota bacterium | reverse complement strand
CCTCCAGATAGGCGCCGTACCACATGGATGCCATGTTCTTTAATATAAGGTGCATTGACTTCGGCTATAGTATTTTGGTTGCGACCGACAATAACTGCAGGCTCGTTTTGCCATAGGATGGCATAGTCCTGGCTTGGATCTAGGTAGTTAAGGGCATATTCCTCCACGGCCAAGTTAATGCGTGGATCGTTGTTCTCATTGATTACTTTAATCATAAGGACACCTCTTTTCGGTTGCTTGTGGCTAAATTCTATGTCATCTGGGCAGAGGTGTCAATGGATCCAGGTTCTGCCTGGCCTTCCACCAACTTTCCTCTTGGTGGAGGGCTTTTCGTATCTTTGTGGAAATTAGGAAGGAAAACTTGGATGCCAAGTGGAGAGGAGTCTATGGACATGGCCGGAGATGGGAACATGGCATACCTACTCTTTGGAACACTAGTAGGAATCGTCCTCGGTATTAATATTGCCTTCTTGTATCGCCGTTTTGTCGGTAACAAGGCCAGGACCGAGACGAAATTGCGGGCTGAGATCCGTGACTTAGAGAAGCGACTTAAGCAAAAAGACGAATACATTGCTAGGGCAATTAAGAGTATCAAGGAGGAAGGGAGTAAAGCGCATGAGTAAGCTGATAAAGACAACGGCTGCTGGAGGAGTAGGGTTTTTAGCAGGTCTTTTACTAGAACAAGGACTAGAAAGCGTGACCGGTCTAGACTTTGTCGATGGTCTATTTGCGGTGAGCGGTTCGATCTTGGCCGCTCTATCTGTGAATCGAGAGTTGGTTAAGGCTGCCTCTCGCAATATTGAGCAGATGTTTGGTAAGGATCCCTTGGAGATTTCTGAGCAGGAATGGAGGCAGTTCAAAGAGGTCAACCCTAAGACAGCAGATTGGCTCGAGAAGGCCCTAAAAATCTAGTATGTTTCCGTCACTAGGATTGCTGACTGGCATTTTAACCGGATTAGTGGCGAAGCTTGGCGTCAGAGGGCTTGACAAATATGGTTATCTGCCCCAATCCACTTATGTGAATAGAGCCCTAAAGGCGCTGGAGAAGGACGATCTCGACGAGGCTATTCGAAACTATCGTCTAGCCACCCAGAAAAGGAAAAGTACAAGTAAGACAGAGATTGCCCATGAGATCATCTCACAGGCAATCATGATCAGAGTAGCGAAGCTGCAAGCCAGAGTGGACGAGATCGAGGCGTTGTTGCATCCCCCGATTCTATCGGTCCTTTATTGGCGGAACTTGTTGCCGCGCCATCGAAACGATCTGGCGGAGTTGCAGAAGGAACAGGACGGTTTCAAGGAAGCCATCGCGGTGCTCCAGAGGCTGAAGGAACAGCTGATAGAGGATGCATAAGAGTCTTAGTCATCCCTTTCATCGTCATCATCACGGTCCTTGTCTACTTCCAATTCAATGGTGCGCTCCATTCCATCGGCCAGGGTGTATTCGAGATCAAACTCCTTGACATTGGCTTGATGTACCCCAAGTTGGTCCAAAATACCCTGAATGATGGTCAACGGTTCCGTATTTGTCAGGGATGGTGCTGACTCGATAATGGTCTGGACACTCCTTGTGGCTTCTTCGCCAGAGAGGGTCTCTCCGTTCTGGTCGCCGCGGCGGACTTGAGCCTGGGCCTCTTCGCCTTGAGTTTGATAACGGATTTCGATTTCACGATCATCATTGAGCTCTATCTCTAGGTCGAATCGTCTGATTTCCTCTAGGGATGTTCCAGTCCCACTTACTTGGGATTGGAGCATATCTGGCTGGACAGCGCCACCGTAGAGACCCTGGGCGGTAGCGAGTATGGCCAAGACGGCGATTATGATGATGATTGGTCCATAACCCTTTAGTTCCATGGTTGATGTCTCCTTTCTCTTTTGTAGCTATTCTGCCCAGAATGAAAGAGAACATTTAGAATCTCCTAAAGGATGATGATTGTGCTAAGACGTCCTGCAGAAACCTGGCTCAACATGCTTCTTGTCCTCGTTTGCGTTTTCACTCCGGCGAACCTTTTCGCGCAGGAACCTATCTATTCCTATCGAGTCGTGAATCGATATCCCCACGACTCAAAGGCTTTTACCCAGGGACTGGTCTTTCATGAGGGGTATTTATATGAAGGAACAGGTCTATATGGGGAGTCTTCTTTGCGTCAGGTGCGCCTTGAGGATGGTGTAGTCCTCAGACAGGTTAATCTGGCTCACCGGTTCTTTGGGGAGGGAGTGACGATCCTAAATGACTCTGTCCTACAACTGACCTGGAAAGAGGGTTTGGCTTTCGTCTATGATCTAGCGAATTTCCAAGAAATCGGGCAATTTTCCTACCAAGGAGAAGGCTGGGGGATCACGACAGATGGTGAGCATTTGATTATGAGCGATGGATCTCACACGCTCACCTACCTTGATGCCGCGTCCTACGAACCCCTGAAGACAGTGGCGGTGCACGGGAAAGAAGGCCCCATTTACCTTCTGAATGAACTGGAGTATGTGCAAGGGGAAATCTTTGCTAATGTATGGTTTGACCACCGCATTTGCCGTATCGATCCCCTCACGGGTCAAGTTCTAGGCTGGATTGATTTGTCTGACTTGTACGCGGAGGAGAAGGCGGTGAACGAAGCCGCAGATGTCCTCAATGGCATTGCTTATGATCAAAAAGACGATCGTCTCTTTGTCACCGGTAAGTTTTGGAGCTATATGTATGAGATCTGTCTTGAGAATTGAAGGAGGTACAAATCATGAGTTCCCGAGATTATGAAGGCAAGATCGTTATTGTGACAGGCGCAGGCCGGGGCATCGGCCGGGGAGTAGCTGAGGCGTATGCAGCCCAGCGAGCTCAGGTGGTACTGGCCGAGGTAGACCCCCATTTGGGAACCGAGGCGGAGCGAGGAATCAGCGAGCAAGGGGGTAAGGCCCTATTTGTTCCCACGGATGTACGGGACCCGCAGCAGATCGTTGCATTGATGATAAGAGTGCGTGAGAGCTTTGGTAAGGTAGACATCCTAATTAATAACGCTGGTCTATCAAGGTTCAGCTCACCCTATGACCTTAGCGTGGAGATGTGGGATACGATAGTGAACACGAACTTACGTGGCGCATTTCTCTGTGCCCGTGAAGCTGCTAAGATGATGCGGCTGCAGAATTCGGGTTCGATTGTGAACATCGCTTCTACTAGAGCATTCCAGTCGGAGGAAAACTCAGAGGCGTATGCCGCGTCCAAGGGCGGGCTCATAGCTTTGACCCATGCTCTAGCAGCGTCTTTGGCCCATGACGGTATTCAAGTCAACTCCATTAGCCCCGGTTGGATTGAAACCCAACACTACGACGAACTTCGGGATATCGATCACATCCAGCATTGGTCGGGAAGAGTCGGTCATGTAGGTGATATAGCGAATGCCTGTCTTTTCTTGACCCATCCTGACAATCGTTTCATTAATGGAACCAATCTTACCATCGACGGGGGCATGACGAAGACGATGATCTATGTTCCCTAGGTTGGCAGGAAAAGGGTCGAATCTGGGGAATAAAGGAAAATGATCGAGAT
>JAAZLY010000225.1 GCA_012799115.1 Bacillota bacterium | reverse complement strand
TCCCGCAGCAACTGTTCTAGAGCTCCCTGTGTACAACCGAGATTAGCGGTGCTCTGCAGACTGCGCATGATATGGATCGTAGCTTGGTCATTGACAAAACCGTCAAAGAAAACTAAAGCAGCTTGCCTATGAGCTACTTTGAGTCTGCGAATGACCAGGTCAAATGTTGTCTCATAACCGAGCTCAGCTTGGAGAAAGGAAAGTCTCTCGTCTAGATTTTTGGTCATGCCATCACTCCCGAAAAAAAACGCCCCTAACCGGAGCAATGCTCTCTACGGGGCAGATCTTCTAGTTTCTGGACGACTAGCGTATAGTGGTAGGCACGAAAAGATCGATGATACCTATCACGAATGCGGCGAGCAAGGCTCCAATAATCGACACTTCCATACCTGGCACAATGTACTGAGCGAGCCAAATCGTAATGGCCGATACGATGAAACCTACAACTCCTCGCCCGTAAGGCGATACGTTCTTTCCAAGTAGACTTTCTGCCACCCACCCAAGCACTGAGATCACTACAGCTGCAAAAAGAGCGTGGAAGAACGTCAAAGTTCTGAAACCGGGTAGCAGGAAACCAACTAGCATTAACACCAACGCCGAAACGATGAAACGCACAATAGCTCCCATCCAATCCAGATCAATCACCCCACTTCTAACGTTACTAGACACAGTATAACCAAAAAGCGGCCTAGTTATCCTAGACCGCTTCTTGTGATAGGGTAAATTTTAGTTATCGACGCGAAATGCTACTTGGACGTCGGCGCGGTAACCGGTGATATCTCCTTCGGGATTAACCTGACCTGTCCAGTTCATGACTTCAACACCCGTGATACCACGGATGGTCTTGGCAGCTTCTTTAACCGCGATCTGAACAGCATCTTCCCAGCTCTGATCCGATTCGCCAACGAGCTCAATTACTTTCACTACGTTAGAACCCAATGGATAGCCCCCTTTTTTCCTTAGCATATCCTCAGGGTCCTTGGTTTAGCCCAATACTCTTTGACAAAGTCGCTGGAAATTCCCACCCATAATTTTGGCCACATCGCCTTCGCTGTAACCTCGTTCACGTAGAATATCTGCCAGCTCAGATAGCTTGTCGTAACTTGCCAAACCGAGGGGGGTCTCCTCAATTCCATCATAATCAGATCCGAGTCCTACAGAATCTATACCGCCAATCCGAACTAGATACTCAATCTGCTCCACAACATCGTGGATGGTGGCCTGTCGGCCATGTGCTAGAAAATGCGTGCAAAAATTAACACCAATCACGCCACCGCCAGTTGCAATGGCTCTGATCTGCTCATCCGTCAAGTTGCGAGCATGATTACATAGGGTCTTGGCGTTAGAGTGGGAGGCGACCACTGGGTCTTTGCTGGTGCGTATCACATCCCAGAAACCCTGATCGTTCAGATGCGACACGTCAACAAGCATTCCCAATCGGTTCATCTCTCCGATCACTTCCTGACCAAAGAGGCTGAGTCCTCCCCCATCCTTCCCCTCAAGCTGCCCGCTGGCTAAGTCGTTCCGGTGGTTCCAGGTTAGCGTAAGCAATCGCACCCCTAGGCGATAGAGCATGCGGAGATTGGCAAGTGAGCCTTCCAACGCTTCTCCACCTTCAATAGCGAGCAAACAGGCCATTTGGCCTCGCTCTCGTATCTTGGAGATATCCGTCCCGCTGCCAGCAAAAGCTAAGTCATCGGAAAAATCGTCCATCCAACGCCAAAAGAGATCGATCATTTCCATCGTCTGGTGTAGGGCCTTGCCGTGATAAAGCTTAGGAGAAACAAAAGCGGCGAAGAACTGAGCACCGCCTCCTTTCTTCCTTTGACGCAAGTGGTCAAGACGAACATGTCCACGGTTGTTATCAAGGGTCTCCCCGGAGGCTAGAAGGCGAGATAGGGTATCAACATGGGCATCAAAAATGAACACGGATATAACCTCCCAGTTTAAGCAGATTCAAACAACAAGGCCTGCCTAGTGGCAGGCCATGATGAGTATGACACCGACCGCTAACGCGGTTCTACAATCAACTTAATTGCCGTTCGTTCTTCACTATCGATCGTAACGTCAGTGAATGCAGGAATACACACTAGATCGACTCCGCTTGGGGCCACAAAGCCTCTGGCTATCGCTACTGCTTTTACCGCCTGGTTCAACGCACCGGCTCCAATCGCCTGTACCTCAGCCCTGCCCTCTTCCCGTACTTTGCCAGCCAGTGCACCGGCTACCTTGTTTGGTACAGAGTTTGCCGATACTTTTAATACTTCCATGTTTTGGTGACCTCCTTTAGTGAAAAGACTACTGCTGAATGTATTGACGTTATTAACTTATTAGATATTTCCTGGGAAAATCCTCCTTTTGTGAGAATTTATCCAACTTTCACCCGGAAAATCTTTGCTGCAGTACCATCACTGTTTAGAGTTATCAC
>JAAZLY010000224.1 GCA_012799115.1 Bacillota bacterium | reverse complement strand
GCTGCGATTGTTGCGGCAAGATGATTTTCAACAAGGAACTGGACAAAGAAGCCTTTCTTTGCCCCAGCTGTGGTCATCACTTTAGGATCACCGCACGTAAGCGTTTGGCGATGTTGACTGAACCTGAAGACTTCCAGGCCTTCACTCCGCTGGTGTCAGCGGATCCTATTGAGTTTCCCGGTTATGCCGAGAAAATTAGCCAAGCGCAAGAGCAAACTGGTCTTGATGATGCAAGCCTGATTGGCAAAGCGGTTATTCAGGGCTCGCCCTGTATCTTGGGCGTTATTGACTTTTCCTTTATTGGTGGTAGTATGGGTTCTGTCGTCGGCGAGCAATTAGTGCGGGGCTTTGAAAAAGCCCTTGAGGAGAAGCTCCCTGTCGTGATCTTCTCTGGCGGCGGCGGTGGGGCCCGGATGCATGAAGGAATCTTTAGTCTGATGCAGATGGCTAAGACGGCTCAAGCCGTGGGTAAGCACAGTCGAGCTGGACTTTTGTTCATCTCAGTCTTAACCCATCCCACTATGGGTGGCATCTATGCTAGCTTTGCCTCTCTAGGCGACATTATTCTTGCCGAACCTGGTGCTCTGGTTGGTTTTGCTGGCCCGCGCATTGTAGAAGAAACGACGCGCCAGAAGTTGCCCCAGGGTTTTCAAACCGCAGAATACGCCCTCGAACATGGTATGATTGATGCTATCGTGACCAGAGACCGCATGTTGAACTACGTTGGGCGTCTCTTAGAGTGGCATAGGTAGGTGAGGGAGATGCAAGCATTTGAATGGGAAAAACCTGTCCTAGAACTAGAAGCTAGGATCAGTGAGTTGAAACAGTTTGTCCATAGTTCGGATATGGATTTTACAGATGAAATCAAGACTCTAGAGCGGAAGGCATCGAAGTTGCGTAAGGAGATTTACGCCAACCTAACTCCATTCCAAAGGGTTACCATGGCCCGCCATCCAAAACGCCCAACGACTCTAGATTATATTAACCTTCTCTTTGATGACTTTGTGGAGTTTCACGGTGATCGAAGTTACAGAGACGATAGGGCAATCGTAGGCGGGGTTGCCCTTTTTGAAGGTCAGCCTGTGACCGTGATTGGGCCCCAAAAGGGAAGGGATACAAAGGATAATATTGCAAGGAACTTTGGACTCCCCCATCCTGAAGGGTACCGTAAGGCACTTCGCCTTATGAAACAGGCTGAGAAGTTTGGTCGCCCTATCATCACCCTCATCGATGTCGTGGGTGCTTACCCCGGTATTGAGGCAGAAGAACGAGGGCAGGGACTTGTGATTGCTCAGTGCATTGAGGAGATGTCGTTCCTGAAGACTCCGATTCTTTCGATTATTACTGGAGAGGGAGGTTCCGGAGGAGCATTGGCCCTAGGTGTGGGCGATCGCATCTTAATGCTGGAGAATGCCTGGTATTCCGTGATCTCGCCTGAGATGTGCGCTACGATTCTGTGGCGTGATTCTTCGAGGGCGGCCGAAGCGGCGCAATTGCTCCGCTTGACGCCAACAGACCTCTTGAAGTTTGGCATTATTGATGATGTGATTACAGAGCCATTAGGGGGAGCTCACCGGGATCATGTTACTACAGGACTGCAGATGCGGTCTTTCATCAGGCGGTATCTTGCAACAATTGTCAAAAAGCCCCTAGAAGTCTTACTTGAGGAACGTTTGGCACGTTTTCGCCAAATTGGGAAGTTTAACGAGAAGGCTATGGCGGATTTGTAGGGATAGTGAACAAAGGGGGAGATCGATATGGGTCGAAGAATAGGAGTATTAACCAGCGGAGGCGATGCACCAGGCATGAACGCAGCGGTGCGTACAATTGTACGGGCTGCCCTTCATTATAATCTAGAGCCCTGGGCCGTTTATCGCGGCTATCATGGACTGATTCGTGGGGAGATTGAACCCATGGATAGTCGGACTGTATCAGGTATTATTCAAAGAGGGGGCACCATCCTAAAAAGCGCCCGTTCAGATCACTTTAGGACGCCTGAAGGACGCGCTAAAGCTGTGGACATGCTAGAGAAACACGGTATTGATTCTTTGATCGTAATTGGTGGAGACGGGTCCTTTAGGGGTGCTTTGAGTCTTGAAGAAATGGGAGTCAAGGTGATTTGTATCCCTGCAACCATTGATAATGACATTCCTTGTACGGACTACTCTATTGGTTTTGATACCGCGGTAAATACGGTAATGGAAGCCGTGAACAAACTCCGTGACACAGCAAGCAGTCATGAACGGGTTTACGTCGTTGAGGTGATGGGCCGCGCTTCAGGCTACATTGCTCTTTATTCGGGACTGGCTGGGGGAGCGGATGTGATTTTGATCCCTGAAGTTCCCTATGATTTAGAGCAAGTTTGCCAACAGATCCAAAAGGCCAATAGCATGGGGAAAACCTATAATATCGTGATGGTGGCTGAAGGTGTCCGGCCTATATCGGGTCAACAGGGTGAAGAGAGCCCTTCGCTGGAAATTGGGCGTTACATACAAGAAAAGGCCGGATTCGATACTCGGATAACAATTCTAGGTCATATTCAACGGGGCGGTGCTCCAACTGTTCGCGATCGTCTCTTGGCTAGTCGTCTAAGCTACCACGCTGTGGAGCTGGTCTACCAAGGAAAGAGTGGTAAGATGCTGGGCGAAGTGGATCAGGTTGTGAAGTCCTTTGATCTAGCGTATGTCCTAGCACAGGAGAAACAGCTGAACCTTGATTATTATCATCTGTCGAACATTCTCTCATCGATCTAGATAAAATAGGAGGTCGACTATGCGCAAGACCAAGATTGTGTGTACTATAGGGCCAGCCAGTGAAAGCCCTGAGACCATTCGGGCTTTGCTTCGAGCCGGAATGAATGTGGCCAGGCTAAACTTCTCCCATGGTGCCCTAGATGAGCATTTGCGAAGGATTGAAAATCTCAGGGAAGCGGCAAAGGAGGTAGGCGCCAATTTAGCCTTACTTCTAGATATCCAGGGACCGAAAATCCGTGTGGGCCGTCTGAAAAACGGACCTGTGGAGTTGATCCCCGGTCAGGAATACACCTTAACCGTTGAACCTTATGAAGGTGACGAGACAAAGATTTACGTCGATTACCCCCATCTCAATCGGGATCTACGCCCAGGCTCGGTCATTTACATAGACGATGGTCTTCTCGAGCTTCGGGTCCACGAGATCAAGGGTCCTGACGTAATCTGTCAGGTCGTAATCGGTGGAGAACTAAGCTCCCGCAAAGGTATCTCCCTCCCTGGTGTGGATGTGGACCTGCCGGCCATCACCAAGGAAGATGCTGAGCACATTCGCTTTGGAGTTAAGCATGGCGTAGACTGGATCGCAGCCTCCTTTGTGCGAAAAGGGGAACATGTAGAGGAAGTAAGAAACATGATCCTAGCGGCCGGGGGACATCAGAAGATTATTGCTAAGATTGAAAGTAATTCTGGTCTGCGGAATATCGATGAGATCATCGCAGCCGCCGACGGTATTATGGTAGCCAGGGGTGACCTGGGTGTAGAGATCGCGGCAGAAGAGGTACCTCTAGCCCAGCGCATGTTGATTCGTAAGTGTAATCGCGCGGGTAAACCGGTAATTACCGCGACCCAAATGCTCGATTCGATGATTCGTAATCCAAGACCCACCCGAGCTGAGGTAACAGACGTCGCCAGCGCGATCTTTGAAGGAACCGATTGTGTCATGCTTTCGGGCGAGACTGCTATGGGTCGATATCCGGTCCGGGCTGTACAAGTTATGGATAGAATCGCCTGTCGGATGGAACAAGTAATAGATTATGGAGCGATCTTGCGAGACAAGGCGAATGAAGCCCGCAGCGAGATTGATCAAGCAGTCACACTAGCCGCCTGCCAGGTGACCCATGACTTGAGCCTAAACACCATAGTTTGCGCAACGTTCTCAGGGGCCACAGCACGTTCCATCTCTCAAAAGCGACCTAAGGCAGCCATCCTGGCCATTTCCCAAAACGAACATGTAGTTCGTCAATTGGCTATGTCTTGGGGCGTCGTAGCGGTTCACCAGGAGAAGATGGGTGACGTTGAAGAGTCGATTCACGAGGCCATCCAAAGCGCTATTGAGTGTGGACTCCTTACCTCTGGCGATGTGGTTACGATCATTACTGGTTCATCCTTTGGTGTGCCAGGAACCACGAACATGTTGCAGGTGCGAAAGGTTGAGAGCTTTTGAAAATAGGGAAACTATCAGGGGATATGCTTGAGAGGATGGTGTTATCCACCATCCAGTTTTTCCGTGATGACGTCTTGGTCCACGCCGGACTTGGGGAAGATTGTGCTGTCATTGATTTTGGTGACGAAGTTTGCCTAGTGACAAGCGATCCAATTACAGGTGCGGTAGCAGGTATCGGGGAGCTCGCAGTCCACGTGGCCTGTAACGATCTGGCTGCCAATGGAGGTACGCCCGTTGGTGTACAGGTCGTCCTTCTGCTCCCAGAACATATTCAGGAAGATGAAGTCCATCAGATTATGGAGGATGTTCAAACTACCGCAGCTGCCCTCGAGGTGGAAGTTATAGGTGGACATACGGAGATCACGAGCAAAGTGGCAGACCCTGTCGTTTCCATCACAGCAATTGGTCGAGCCCCAAAGAGCCGCTTTGTAACATCGAAAGGTGCCCGACCAGGGGACCAGCTTGTGATTACCAAGGGCGTAGGTATCGAAGCGGCCGCAATTTTGGCTCGGGACTTTGCCCACTTGCTACCCTTTGAGGTGCCAGAAGGGGAGATTGAGTCTCTGACCAAACAGCTTTCTGTGGTGCCTGAAGGGCTTTTTGCCGCAGAATATGGTGTCCACGCTATGCATGATATCACAGAAGGTGGCCTGCTGGGCGCGGTTAGAGAGGTTTGCCAGGCAGCTGGGGTTGGCGCGGAGATTAACGAAGCTCAGGTTCCCATGTCCAAGTTGACCCAGGCCATCTGTGAACAGTTTGGTCTCGATCCCCTAAAACTGCTCTCCTCAGGGTCGATGCTCATTGTGACTCCGCGTGGGCAAGAGCTCACGGAGGGATTACGAGAAATTCAGGTGCCAGCCTTTGTTGTGGGGCAAATTACTGAAGGGGATCATCCAGTTGTTCTACGCAGGAACGGAGAGACCGAAGATATTACAGCGCACGTAGAAGACGAGCTGTGGAAATTCTTTGCGAAAATTGACAGAATGGTGGAGTAATGATGCAAGCGAATCCTGGGAAAAAGTTGGCGCTAGAGATCGAGGGCCAAACATATTTTCGATTCCCCGTACAGACGGATCTGATTCAAGCTACAGATAACATCGTTGAAGTTGTGCAGCGCTATACGAAGGGTCTTGTGCAAAGGGACGATCTGGTTGTTATAAGCGAAAAGGTAGTGGCCATTACCCAGGGCCGGGCTTTTCGAATTAGCGACATTAAGCCTTCCCGTTTGGCCATTTTCCTAAGCCGCTTTGTGCATAAATCACCCTATGGTATTGGTCTGGGTATGCCCGAGACCATGGAACTCGCCATTCAAGAAGTTGGTGCCCTGAAGATTATCTTTGCCAGTGTGATCGCAGCCCTCGGCAAGCTATTTGGCATTAAAGGCCTTTTCTACCGGATCTGTGGTCCTAAGGCAAGGGCTATTGACGGTCCCACAGAGAACACAATCCCTCCCTTCAATGAGTACGCAGTCTTGGGTCCAAAGGATCCAGACCTCGTGGCCCGGCAGATTAGGGAAGCGGTGGGAGCCCATGTGGCGGTGATAGATGCCAACGATCTAGGCGTTAATATCCTGGGAGTATCAGGTCCTGAAGTGGATATCAACTTACTGACAAAACTCTTGAAAGATAATCCTCTAGGTCAGTCTGCGGAGAGCACTCCCATCGGGATCATTCGACGTGCAGAGGAAACGCAGCCGGCAGGGGTGGTTGTAGACTCAAGCCTGTAGAGCGATTGCCCCATTCTTCTCCCCATAATACAGATATGAGCCCTCGCAGGGGTACAGAAGGTGATGGGGAAGGGAAGAGGGTACCTCTGTTGAAGTAATCAAGCAGCTTTTACATAGTAGGGAATGAGATGGTGGAACAACAGACGATCTGGACGAACAAGTACTTCGTAGCTTTGATGGCCGTTATTGCCTGTATTTTGTGGGGTAGTGCCTTTCCTGTACTGAAGCTCACCTATGCCGAACTGCAGATTTCCCCAACCGATGTATCAGCCCGCATGTTACTGGCTGGTGCGAGGTTCTTTTTGGCTGGCGTGATGGTCTTCGTGGTACAAAAGTTGATCCTTAGGAAACCCCTCAGGATTGCCCCAAGGCGTATAGTGCCACTTCTAGTCTTGGGTTTAGTACAGACGGGTCTGCAGTACTATTTCTTCTACAATGGTGTCGCGGCGGTGAGCGGTATCAAGAGCGCCATTCTAAACTCAGCGGGCAATTTCTTTGTGGTTGTTTTTGCCCCGGTGATCTATAGCGACGACGGCCTCAATTGGGGCAAAGTCTTGGGACTGGTCGCCGGGTTCGCAGGTATCATACTCGTAAACTGGCAACCAAACGCTGCGATAGGCTGGGAGTTCACGCTGCGGGGAGAAGGTTTTCTTGTACTCGCGGGACTTACCATGTCCATTGCAACCTTTGGCGCCAAGGGGTTAGGTCAGACCCTAAGCCCTATTCTCGTCAACGCCTATCAGTTAATCTTCGGCTCCTTGCTCCTCTTAGCCCTCGGTGTTCCAGCACTGATCAATGGGGGGCTCACGCCGACGCCTCTGTTTTGGCTTCTCTTCGTCTATTCGGCCGTTTTGTCTGCGGCGGCCTTTTCCATTTGGTATACGCTACTAAAGCATAACAGAGCAGGGGAAGTCACAATTTACCGCTTTGTAATCCCCATTGCTGGAGCCATTTTATCTGCCATCCTTTTGCCCGACGAGTCGTTGACTCTCTCTATCTTCGGGGCGCTCCTCCTTGTTGTAGCGGGAATTAGCGCCGTGAACTACTGGCAGAGGACAAATGATAAGGAAGAGTCGAAGAAAGGGCATCGGCAGCAAGGTGGATCCTAGAAGAGTTTGAATCGCCACGAAGAATGGAAAACACTATGTAAGGGTGGGCTCCACGAATGACATGGCTTAAGGCTTCGAATGGGCGTACACGATCAATTCTCGCCTTCTCCTTTTTGTCGGTCTACATTCTATCTTTTTTGTTTGAGGGGCAAATACTATACAGTCTCTTGGAAAGACATGGTGTGTCAAGTTCAGCATATATTGGTCTGGCCATGGGTGCCCATTTCCTCGGTCTATTTAGTTGCGGTTTTTTCTGCAAAACGGGCCAAAGGGCGAAGCAAGTTATGTTTATTGGTATGGGGGTTCCACTACTGACACTGATCCCTTTTTTCTTTGCGCCTTCTTTGCTTTGGAAGCTCGGTGTAGTCCTTGGAGGGTATGCTAGTGGAGCCGCCATTGGAGCTTGGGGACATTTCCTCAAGGCTTTTACGCCGCAAGAGGAGCGTCTGAAGACCTGTGCTGACGTGCTCATCACATCGAACGTACTGATGCTACTCGTCAATGTCTTGACATGCCGTATTTCACCCTTCTGGGGATTGACCGTCACGCTTCTCTGTCTTGGTCTGGGAATCTTTTGTACCTGGACTTTGTCCCTTGAAACCACTGCCAAGGGGGGCGTCGCCACAGGCACAGCCAAACAGGATTTGCGTGGCGTCCTCTTATTACTTTGTGTGTTTATCGCGATCCTAACGATCAACTCTGGACTGATGTATCAGGTTGTGAATCCTGCCTTTGACCATTTGGGTCCACTTACTGATTGGTACTGGGCCATTCCTTATGTTGTCGCCCTTTTCATCCTGCGCAATTTACCCACACAGGCACACTCTAGAATGCTCTATGTTGGGATGGGTATGATGGTTGGGTCTTTCGTCGGGTTTATGCTACTTGGTCGAAATCCCTTAGACTACATCATGATTGATACGTTGATGCTTGCCGCTTGTGGTATCTTTGATCTCTTCTGGTGGAGCATACTCGGGGAAATGCTGGACTACACAAATAACCCAAGTCAGGTCTTTGGTTTAGGGCTATCTGCCAATGTACTGGGAGTGTTCGGAGGCGGTTTGATAGGAACTCTGGCGCTTTGGACAGGTCGCATCACTGCCGAAATAACGGTCTTGGCACTGATTGTCGTCTGTATCACTTTGGCGTTTCTGCCCTTACTCAATCGACGACTTGTCGTGCTCCTCAAGAGTCACGCTTACCTTGCGGTGTATGATACGATGGATGCTAACGTAAAACGCACTATGAACTATGAGCAGAAAGCGTTGGATCCACTGACAGAGCGTGAACAAGAAGTATTAGAGGAGATTCTGGCTGGAAAATCCAATCGAGAAGTGGCAGCTACTCTCCACATTACAGAGAGTACGGTAAAAACACATGCCAGGAACATCTACTCCAAGTTTGCTGTTCACAGTCGTGCGGAGTTAATCAGCACCCTGCTTAAGGGTGAGGACTAATCGCTTCTAATTGCATATAGTCCTCTCATACGGAAGTATGAGAGGTGTTTCTTGTTAAGACCATCCCTTTGGGCGATGGTCTTTTTGTACCCACGTTGTATGTTGGAAGAAAGGGTACGAGCTATCTGGCACAACTGGTGAAGGGGAGAGTATCGGGTGAAGACCAAGAAGACCAAGAAAAACGAACAGAAGACCAGCCTAGTGGTTATTCTTATCATCATCGTTTGCCTGCTCTATGCAATATACAATAGCCTCGTGGTCTTTACTCTGGGTCTATTTGGGGAGCTAGCGGTGGGCACATTGACAAGTTATGACAACCGGGTGGATGACTCGAAGGCACCTCCTAATCAGTCTCGAACCGTGACCAAGGGTTACAGGTTTAGTGTAGCGGGTAAGGAGTATCGTGGACACTCAACATACAAGAGTGACGAGGCCTGGCCGAGGCTGAGGGAAGGCGAGGTAAGGACAGAACTCATTCGTTACTTAGGCCCTTTTCCGCGCATTAACAAACCAGCCAATCTTGTGGACTTCGACAATCTCGGCGTAGCAGGAGTTTTCTATTACTTGGTTATGATCGTTGGTAGTGTGTTTTTCCTTGTCTTTGTCTTGCCCCGCATACGCTAGATTGAGAATCATTTGAAATGGAGGTAGATTGGATGCTCGAACAACGCCCATTGGTAGGTTGGTCCCAAGCCTCAAGTTCACCTGAGATCCTAGAAACGATACGGAAAACCAGGGTTTCTGCCTGGAGGTGGACGATGGCTTTATCCCTCGTCTTTCCCCTGGGTTTCCTTGTTGCAGGCCTTCTCTCTGACGAAATGCCTCTGGGTGAAGGTTTGATCATCGGTACAGTCTTGGGTCTCTTCATGTTCATGCTTGGAGTCTGGCGCCTGCGCAATGCGAAGAAACCCGGCTGGGAAGGTGTCGTTATAAAGAAGTTGGAGAAGAAACGACATAGGCGTGATGACGATGGCTTCGACCGTTCCTACATGGAGTACATTGTGCTAATCAAGACGGATCAAGGTAAGAAGAAGAGGATTATCGAACGAAAGCAGGGTGCCCTCATGTATCACTACTTCAAAGTTGGGGATCGGGTTCGCTATCATCCTGCTTTAGAAACCTATGAGAAGTACGACAAGTCAAAGGATCGGGTGATTTATTGTAACGTCTGTCGCACAATGAACCCTTTGGCCAATGATCGGTGTGAGAAGTGCAATAACTTGCTTTTCAAGTAGGAGCAGAGTCTCAAGAGACCTAGATCTTGACATGGTTGGAGCCCAGAGCAATGACACTGGGTTCCTTTTTTATTATTGACATATGTCGGAAACGGGTTATAATAGAATCATAATGGACATATGCCGGAAACGAGGAGGTGAGTGTTTTGCCAAGATTGGACGGAAGTGGACCTCAAGGTTTTGGACCTATGAGTGGGGGCGGATTTGGCTACTGTGTCCCTCGTGGTCGTGGCCGCGGCTATCGATATGGTTATGGTTTTGGACCTGGGGTGAGCTACGGCATTGGCCGTGGCGTATGGGGTCGAGACCTATCCCGGACAGAGAGGGAACTCTTGGCGGAAGAACGAGATCGGCTTGAAGCACGTCTCAAGGCGATTGACGCAGAACTCGACGAAGAATAGAAGGAAGGCAGGGGAGAGTAGATGACTATGTGAGATGCTTTCCTCTGCACTTGAGGTGATGGAATGCCTAGACCACGGAAGTGGAGGAGAGTATGTGCTTTGCCTGGAACGAACAGTTTTGGTCCCCTGGGCCAGCCAGTGGGTTCTGAGGAGATCGTCTCTATGACGGTTGATGAGTACGAGACCATTCGCTTAATTGATCTGGAGGGCTTTACCCAAGAAGAATGCGCCGACCAGATGGACATTTCTCGCACAACCGTTCAGGGAATCTATAGTGGAGCAAGAAGGAAACTAGCTGAATCTCTTGTTCATGGGAAAGTACTCGTGATTGGTGGCGGTGAGTTTTTACTCTGTGATGGCCAGGGACCTGGCTGTGGCCGGGGCTGCCAGAGGCATGGGCGTACACGAAGATCTAGATTGGAGGAGAGTGATGAGAATCGCAATTCCAGTAGATAGAACAGACATGGAAGGAAAGGTGCATGCATCCTTCGGACGGGCGCCATTCTTTCTCATCTACGAGACCGATACCCAGGATGCAAAGTTTTTTGAGAATCAAGCCTTGGTAAGCCCAGGAGGCGCAGGAACAAAGTCGGCCCAGGTCATGTTAGATTATGCCGTAGATGCACTCTTAACGCCAAGGTGCGGTGAGAAGGCGGCCAGGGTACTTGAGGCGGCAGGCATTAAGCTCCACAAGACAGATTCTACGTCCATCGAGGAGAGTATCGCGGCTTTCTTGGAGGGTAAGCTCCCCCCAATTATGCCAGTGCAGGCGGAACTCTCCAACCACGGAGGAGATTGACTTGAAGATCGCAGTCTTGAGTGGTAAGGGTGGCACCGGGAAGACATTTATTGCTACAAACATGGCTGCCGTTGCGCAGGAATCCACCTATGTTGATTGTGATGTGGAGGAACCCAATGGGCACCTGTTCCTTAGACCGAAGGAAGTTCAGGTAAAGAGTGTGACGGTCCCGATTCCAGTGGTGAACGAAGCACTCTGCAATGGGTGCCGTAAGTGTGTGGATTTTTGCCGCTTTGGAGCCCTAGCTTACACTGGACGTGGACTCATCGTCTTGGACGATATCTGTCACTCCTGCGGAGGGTGCGTACTACTCTGTCCAGAAAATGCCCTTACAGAGAGAAAAAAGACTGTCGGTGAAATACACGAGGGAGTTTCCCGGAGCATCAAATGCATAACCGGGGTCTTACATCCTGGAGAAGCGTCTGGAGTTCCCGTTATCAGCAAACTTTTGCAGGGATTGGACCAGGTACCTACCCCGGTATTGATCGATTGCCCCCCTGGTAGCGCTTGTACTGTTATGGAGAGTATTAGGGATGCGGACTATTGCATCTTGGTGGCTGAACCGAGCCTTTTTGGTGTGCATAATTTGGCAATGGTATGGGAGCTTGTTCAGCTCTTTCAGAAGCCCTACGGGGTCGTCCTAAACAAATGTCTGCCCGGGGATAACCCTGCAGAGACGTTTTGTTGTGAGAGGGAGATCAAGATTCTAGCCCGGATTCCTTTTAGTCATGGATTGGGCTTCATGAACTCCCAGGGAATCGTTGCGGTATGGGAAGATAGGAGCCTGCACACACTTTTTGCCGGTTTGCTGGAAAGGGTCGCTAAGGAGGTGCAACGTGAGTATGAAGCAGTTGCTTATCCTTAGTGGCAAGGGAGGCACGGGAAAAACAACAATCGCCAGTGCCTTTATTAGGCTCTCGGAAGCCACCGCATATGCTGACTGTGACGTAGACAGTCCGAATCTTCATCTCATATCGGGGTGGAATATAGAGCCGAAGCGAACAGATTACTGTGGTCTCCCCAGGGCGACTATCGATCCAGATCTTTGCATCGCCTGCGATTTGTGCCGCGAGCATTGCCGTTTCTCTGCCATCTCCGTCGGTGCAGATTATAGAGTGAATACCCTAGCCTGTGAGGGATGCGGGGTTTGTGAGTATGTCTGTCCAGCGGGGGCGATTGCGATGAAGCCGCAAGTCGATGGCGATTTGATGCTCTACGCTGATTCTGATCGGGCCTTTTCAACGGCGAGGTTAAACGCGGGAAGTGGGACATCAGGTCTACTGGTTACTCAGGTGAAAAGGCAAATGCAAGAGAAAGCGGGCAGAGCTAGTTTGGCCATAATCGATGGCTCTCCAGGCATC
>JAAZLY010000223.1 GCA_012799115.1 Bacillota bacterium | reverse complement strand
CTATGTACGCCGAATTTGCGCGCCTCATAGGAAGCGGTGGAAACAACGCCGCGGGGTGAGTCTTTATGTCCACCGACGATCACGGGTTTCCCTGCATACTCAGGGTGATCCAAGATTTCTACAGCAGCAAAGAACGCATCCATATCAACATGCATAATTGTGCGCATCGCGATTCCTCCCTTGATCTGATTTCCAGACAGAAAGAGAGAATCCTGCGAGAATAGGGGTGACTTATGCAACAAGAAGAAGTAAAACAAAACGCTTATCTAGTAGCTCTGCAGCAGAGCTTTCAACGTGATTGGGAAGTAGAAGAAAACCTTCTAGAGTTAAGAGAGCTTGCCCAGGACGCTGGTCTTAATGTCGTTGATTCCTTCGTCCAGAAGCGAAGCTATCCTGAACCTGGCACCTTTATCGGTAAAGGTAAGGCTCTAGAGATCGGTGAGATTATCGATGAAGATGATCTAGTCATCTTTGACGACGAACTTACACCCGCTCAGCAAGGCAACCTTTCCGATCTCATGCAAGCGCCAGTCCTTGATCGTACCCAGCTCATCTTGGATATCTTCGCGCAACGTGCTCAGAGCAATGAAGGTAAGATTCAAGTGGAACTGGCCCAGCTCAATTACCTTTTGCCTCGCCTCATGGGTAAGGGTAAAGCCCTTTCGCGCCTAGGAGGCGGCATTGGTACTCGAGGCCCTGGTGAAACGAAATTAGAGACGGACCGGCGGAGAATCCGCAAACGGATCTCCGACTTACGGGGTGAACTTGAGAAAATCAGGCAAACGAGGGGACTCCAACGGGAAGGCCGAAAGAATACCGCTACACCCGTGGTCGCTCTGGTGGGCTATACCAATGCCGGCAAGTCGACTCTACTGCAGTCCCTCACAGGGTCGGAGGTTTTTGTAGCCGACCAGCTCTTCGCCACTTTGGATCCAACAATCAGACGCTGGGATCTGACTCCTGGTCGCTGGGTATATCTCACTGATACAGTAGGCTTTATTCGCAAACTCCCTCACACGCTCGTAGCAGCCTTTCAAGCCACCTTGGAGGAAGTGGTGTACGCTGACCTTTTGCTTCATGTCATTGATGCTAGCCATCCCCAATCTATGGAACAGCGCCAAGCAGTAGAGGAAGTATTGAAAGAAATTGGTGCCACAGTCCCCGTTATTTCAGTGTATAATAAAGTGGATTTGGTGGAACATCCCATTGAAGTGAGGGGACCAGAGCAAGCTGTTTCGGCCAAGACGGGCTTTCAGCTCGACAAACTGGCTGCCGCGGTGGATGCCTTTTTTGCTGAAAACTATTCGGTGCGAGAGTTCTTCTTTCCCTTTGACAAACTTGGCCAAGCCAGTTATCTCAGGGAAAACGCGCATATTCTGAAGGAAGAATTCGGCTCGGAAGGTCTAACCATCAAGGCGGAAGTGGATCAGAAAACAGCAAGTATGTTACGATCGTTCCAGAACTGAAACGAAGGCAGGATTTCGCCGATCTTTTAGAGAAATTCATTTGTTATCAAGTGATTGAGGTGAGATCATGCCAGTTCATGAAGCTTCTTGGCTCGAAGTAATTGTAGGATCTATGTTTTCAGGAAAGTCTGAGGAGTTAATTCGAAGAGTAAAACGGGCGGCCATTGCCAAGCAGAATGTGGTAGTATTTAAGCCAGCTATGGATCATCGCTATGGGATGGAAAGGGTGGCTGCACATAATGGCCTGCATATAGATTGTGTGCCTGTCGAAGAACCCCATGATATTCTCGGGCAAGTCGACCAGACCATTGACGTAGTAGCCATTGATGAAGTGCAGTTTTTTAGTCAAGACATTGTTTCTGTCTGCCAAAAACTCGTCAAGGAAGGAAAGCGAGTGATCGCGGCGGGTTTGGATCAGGACTTTCGCGGGGAACCCTTCGGACCCGTTCCCATCTTGATGGCCCTTGCAGAGCAGGTTACGAAACTGAACGCAATTTGTGTTTCGTGTGGTAGAGCTGCCAGCCGCACCCAACGGTTGATTAATGGCGAACCCGCCAGGTACGATGAACCGATTATTCTAATTGGAGCAACTGAAAATTACGAGGCCCGTTGTAGCCGTTGTCACGAGGTACCAGGGTCACCAGAATTAGAGTAAGGGGTGCTTGGTTATGGCACGGAAGTCTGGCACCGTATTCTTTATCATGGTCATGCGTTCCATCGTTGTCGGTGTAGCCTATTTCTTGGTCCGGGAAATACCTGGTTTGACTTCATCGTTTGTCTCGATTTTCGTAGGTTTTCTCGCCTTCGATATGATTGTGGCCATGCCGAAGTTCTCCTTTCGCCTTCGCCACATTCGAGATCTAATCCTGTTGCTGCTACCTCGGATCAGCGGTACAGCCTTGAGTTTGGCCGGTGGCTTAACTTTAGGTATCCTCTTTGGCACTCTAACAAAAGTGGGAGTCCCTGTCTTGGTGGCAGCTGTATTTACGATAGGCCTTTCCTATAGTCTTTCTGCTAGTATTAAAGGGAACATTTCCAGTTATGTAGGCATGATTACAGCCGTTGACATGTTTGATCGCATCGTGCGTTTGGAGTACCTGACGGAATACTGGGTGGAGGATTTGGCCGGGCCCGCAGGAACCCTGATATATAGTACGTTTCTTGCCCTTCTGATCGGCTGGTTGGTTGGCATTATCATCGGTAGTTTTACGAGACTGTTTTTGCCTCGTGGGTATCGCTCCATTAAGAGTAGTGCGTATGCCCAACCTCTTTGGATGCGTTCCTTCCGAGATGTTATGCACCTAGACGAAGATCGAGTACTCTTGCAGATTGAACTGAGTGAAGAGTCAGCTCTTGCCTACCATAGCCTAGCTGAGGTTGGTCTAGGAAGAGACCTTGGGGTCCAGGTGCTCTCTATCATTCGCTCTCCTGGTGAGATCAGTTCACCAAAGGGAGCTGACGTGCTTTTGCCACTGGATCAGTTGGTGGTCGTGGCCCCAGCTAACCAGGTTCAGAATTTAATTTCCTTAATGAAAGGACGGGTGTTAGATGGGCAGATTTAACTATGGCGGCCAGGCCGTCATTGAAGGTGTTATGATGCGCGGACAGTATCATTCTGCCGTCGCTGTGCGCAAGACAGATCAATCCATCACTGTCTTAGAACAAGACTTGAAACCTTGGTCTGATCGTTTTCCCATCCTCAAGAAACCGATTTTGCGGGGGGCAGTAGCCCTGATCGAAAGTATGGTTATGGGGATTGGGAGTCTCAACTATTCTGCCAGTCAATTCGGGGAAGCAGAGGAGCAACTGACAACGAAGGAACTCGTTTTGACCATGGGATTTGCCTTGGTCCTAACAGTAGCTCTTTTCATTATCTTGCCTGCATTTTTGCTTCGTTTTGTACAGAGTCATATTACCTCGAATGTACTGGTCAATCTGGTAGAAGGTTTAATCAAGGTCTCCATTTTCGTCATCTACATTCTCGGCATCTCCTGGATGGAAGATATTAAAAGAGTCTTTGCTTACCATGGTGCCGAGCACAAGACCATCAACTGTTATGAAGCAGGGGAAGAGCTTACAGTTGAGAACGTGAAGAAACACAGTCGTGTACACGCCCGCTGCGGTACAAACTTCATTTTGATTGTATTGTTTACTAGCGTCTTCGTTTTCTCGTTCTTTGGGCGTCCTCCCTTTATCCAGAGAATTCTGACCCATCTGGCCATCTTACCAGTCGTGGCCGGACTTTCGTATGAACTGATTCGTAAAGCAGGTCAAAAGGACTGTCATCCTATCTTCAAATGGGTGGCTAAGCCGGGAATGCTCTTACAGAATCTCACCACAGTTGAACCCGATGCAAAGATGATAGAGGTGGCTATTAGGGCGCTGAAAACCGTTTTAGATAAGGATTCGGTTCATCCAGAAGCGCAAAAAGTAGTACCTTTCCCATCGTAAACCCTATTGCCTAGGACAGTTAGGAGGCAGCCAATAGATGTTTGATAAGTTAGCCGCACTAGAACAAAAGTACGAGGAATTGAACAGGCAAATGAGTGATCCCCAGGTGTTAGGCGATCCTCAGAGTTACAAGCAACTGGCCAAAGCCCATTCCGATATCGGAGAGATCGTCGCTAAGTATCGGGAGTTCCGCCAGGTACAGACAGACCTAGAAGAAGCTGAGATGCTCTTGGATGAACCCCAAGATACCGATTTCGAGGCCATGCTCAATGAGGAAGTCGAGAGACTGGCGAGGGACGAAGAGAGGCTCAAGAGTGAGCTGCAGGTTCTCTTGCTACCTAAGGATCCCAATGATGACAAGAACGTCAT
>JAAZLY010000222.1 GCA_012799115.1 Bacillota bacterium | reverse complement strand
TCTTCCGTTGTCGCGGCAATTTGCTCGCTTCCCTTACCAACATCATCTGCAGCTTTGGCGATGGCTATAACCTGATCTGAAACCTCTTTAAAGACCCCGCTAATTGCCACAAAGGTATTTCCTGTCAAGTCAATTTGCTGATCAACCTTCTCGACACTACGGTCCGCCTGACTCATACGCTCTAGGGTCTCGTTCGTACCTTGCAGAATGTGGCGAACCAACTCTCCAATGTCTCCCGAGGCCTGAAGCGATTGCTCGGCTAGCCTACGGACTTCATCAGCTACCACCGCGAAGCCGCGCCCACTTTCGCCTGCTCGAGCTGCCTCGATGGCAGCATTCAGTGCCAAGAGATTTGTCTGATCGCTAATCTCGGTAATCAAATCAACAATGACACCAATTTGTTTGGATTGTTCAGCTAAGCCGTCTACTGCCCTCGTCAGGTTCTGCACATCGCCCCTGGCACTGGCCACATCCTTCACGGCCACCCCCAACATATCCAAGCCCCGTTCAAGCTCGGAGACTGCATGGCTCGTATTCACACGCATCAGTTCAGAGTTCTCGGCCATGGTCACAGAGGTGCTCGAAAACTCATTGGATGTACTTGCGACTTCTGTAATGGAAGCACTGGTTTCCTCAGCCATGGAGGCTAGTTCCTGTGATAGATCGTTAACGCTCTCGCTCGTATCTTGAATTCCTTGGATGAGTCTGCGTAAGTTGTCGACCATATGTCCTAAGGATACCGATAGATCGCCAATTTCATCCCGGGAACGAATCACCCATTTCACTCCTAGGTCACCATCACCAATCTTATGAGCTGCTGCCTTCAAGATACCTAAGGGTTTCGTTATACTCCGAGTTACAACACCCGCAATTAGAACACCTAGCAAAATTGCCACTCCAAGGATGATAAGTGATAGGGTGATCACTCTGCTAATAAGCTGGTTTGTCTCGAGCCGAATCCGCTCGACCTCCACCTGAAGTTCACTGCGAATCCCAGCCAAAATGCCCCTCGTCTGCGTCAGACTAGGAACAGTCTGCTCGTAGTACATTACTTCTGCTCCAGCGCGATCACCACGTTGTAGCAAGTCGTTAATGATTTCGGCCGAAGCATGAAGGTCTTCGTGTGGCCCGTAGAGCCGACTTAACTCTTGCTCAAAGGAAGGATAACGCTCTATGAGTTCATCGATCTCTTCACTAGACAACCATTTGCCCAGATTACACTGGGTAGGATCCATTTCCAAGCTGATCGATTGGGTAGCTCCGGAAATCAGGTACTCCTGGAGGGTCATAGCCCACTGTAGGTGCTCTGCCTCCCGTTGTGTCAGAGAAGTTCCCATCTCTTCAATCTGTCCAACCAAGTCCCATTGGTTCCGGACAGCAACCATTCCGGTTGTCGTTACGCCACTTACAAATGCCATTAAGAGAATTAGGAGCAAGAAACCTATTCCCAATTTCTTACCAATCGTCATCTTTACCAGTTTCATCCGTCAACCCCCTAGTTGCTCCAAACGTGAATGTGATTACTAATAGTAATTTCTACTAATATATCCAAAGTCCTGCTCCCGTACCAAACTCTGTAGATTTTGCTAAAAACTGACAGCTCCTTCTATCATTAGCAACTAGAGATTCTTGACTGCGACATGGTCACGCGTTGTAAAATCCGCGGCAAGAAAACCGCTCTATATGTTTAAAATAGAAAAAAAGCTAGTTATCTTATTAGGAAAGGATGGGACCATGCCCGCCAAGCAGAGGGGAACCGTAAGTCTTAAGTACTTCATTGTTCCGACCATAGTCATCATCGTCACCTTCGCCATTGGTAGCGTACTAGTTGCCCGCGGTATTCGCAACTTCTATTATGGAATTCTGGAACAGCAATCGATGCAATATGCTGAGAACTATGCCCTGCAACTCACCAAGAGTGCTGAAGCCCTGGAGATCATCAATGACCTGTTGGATGACAAGCTCTTGACTGCCATGAACTCTGTATCTCTTCTGGAAGACAATGTTGATAATGAAGTTGTTATCACTTGGGCTAACTCTCTAGATATCGATGAGATCTACTACTACAATCCAGAGGGTAAGGTCCTGTATTCCAACCAACCGCACTATATAGGGTGGACTTCCTATCCAGGCCATCCAGTGGAGGATTTCCGCCTCAGCAATCAGTCCATGCTTATCGAGGACATTCGTCCAGATAGTGACTCCGGGATCCTCAACAAGTATAGCTATGTCAGAACACCGCGGGGGTTTTTCCAGCTTGGGATTCGTGCAGAGCGAGTCGATATGCTCTTAGATGCCTTTGAGCCCAATGGATTGCTTGTGGAAATGGCCCGTCAAGCCCAGGCCGATTCACTCTTCCTCCTGGACAGCGATCTTGTCGTCCAATACAGCTCCAATCCAGACTTCCTTGGTACCAGAATCGCAGAACCTTCTCTGGAAAAGATGCTGGCCACGAGACAGCCCCATGTGATGGTTCGGGGTGTATCAGACGATAGTGTCTATCAGGTGTATACCCCTGTTTATCTCGGGGACGTGGAACTAGGGATCTTGGGAGTTACCACATCCCTAGCCGCAACGCAGCGGATCATTAACCAGATGACGACCATAGGCATTGTTCTCATCGCCATCCTCTTTGGCTCCCTCGCTCATGCCGTTTACATCACCTATAGACGGAAGAAGCAATTACTAGAGATGGCCTACCATGACTCCAATTCTGGTTTACCCAATCGCAGAAAGTTAATCAACGCTGTCCTCGAGAATGAAACACCTGGTACAGCCCTTCTGCTTGCCCACATTCAGAATTTCGATGATATTAACCACATCTACGGCTTCCACTTTGGACATGCCCTCTTTCGGACTATAGCCCATCGTGTAGAAGCAGCCTTTGGCCAGCTCCATCAAGTGTTCCACGTTGCTGGTAATCGCCTCGTGTTCTATGTCCCAGAGAGCCGTACGCAGGAGGAGCTTGCAACCTTGGCCCATGAGATTATCGAGGTCATGGAAGCGGCTATTGCAGATCAAGAGCTCAGACACCAACTTCCTGTCGAAGTAGCCATCGTTGAGATGCCGGATCCCAATGTCGAACCAGAGAAAATTTTCACCCAGGCCTCTGTCGCCTTGCTACATGCCGGCAAGTCAGACGCACCTTATGTCTTCTTCACCCCCGACATGGAGGAGCAGTTGCTGCGAAGTGATGTGATTGAACGGGAACTCAGAAGTCTCTTAGGGACTCCCACATCGGAACATCCAAGACGACTATGGGTGGAATATCAACCCATTGTTGATCTAAAAACCAATCAGGTGGTGTACTTCGAAGCTCTAACACGCATGCACCTACCAGGGCTCGGTAGAATTCCCCCTCCAGAGTTCATCGAGATTGCCGAGGGGCAACAGTTGGCTATCCAACTTGGGGAATGGGTGCTCTGCGAATCATGCAACTTTCTACGCCAACTCCAGCAACAAGGTTTTAGCCATGTCTATGTTTCCATTAACATTTCGGCAGCTGACTTACTCCACAGCGGCTTTGTCGAACGTATTACTAGACTTGTTGAGCAACACAAGATTCCACCCCATATTATCAATCTGGAGATCACGGAGTCCATGATGATGTATGGATTCGACGCAGCCAATGCAGTCCTGCAGGATCTAAGGACCAGGGGATTCCGCATTGCCATCGACGACTTTGGAACCGGCTACTCGTCCTTTGCCCGCCTCGAAGATCTGAATGTGGATATCATTAAGATTGATAAGTCCTTCGTTGACAAGATACTTACCGCCGAGCCTCATCGGCTCGTTATCGGTGACTTGGTGAGGATGTGCCATCGATTGGGAATGGAAGTTGTAGCAGAAGGGGTTGAGGAGGAACGTCAACGCCTCTACCTTGTGGAGCAAGGATGCGATCTGATGCAGGGTTATCTGTTCAGTAAGCCTATTGAACCCACGCAAGCTCTCGAACTATTAGCGGCAGAAGAATGCGCGGGGGCGAGTAGCTAACGCACACCGCCTCCGCCTCCACCAAAGCCTCCGCCGCCTCCGCCTGAGAATCCGCCGCCGGTACCACCACTTCCCTGGGGCATGGTAACCTTGTTTACCGATTGCCCCACTTTGTTTGTCATATGGCTCACCCGGCCAATTCCCATTGCATGATAATAGACAAACCAGTTGGCACCGAAATAATATCCATCTTGTTCTAGATTGGGGAAGCGTACCTCGAGCTGTTTGAGCATTTGGTCAGCAACGCCAAGGGTAACAGCATAGGGCAAGAACTCTTCCCAGATCCCTAGGGAACCAACACGCGCAATATCCACCCTAGAAGACTCCTTGAGATATCGCCGGAACGCCTTCCATTTCGTATATTCCTCATATCCATAGTCCGAGTAGCGCGTAGCAGCGCCGACAACGAAAATCAAGGCAAGAAAGGACATAACTAGGGTCGCTATCCCGGTGCCAAACAGAGACAATCCTAAGGCCAGAAAACCTAGACCAACAGCCAAGAGAATGGGAACCAAGAACCAAAGCGCCTTTTTGGCTTGGGTATCATGGAACCCATGTTCTTTCGAAGACTCCTTCACTTGCTTCGCCCACTCCGTCCAAAACGTAGTGAAGGACTCAGCATTGTTCTTGGCATAGGCCTGGAACTCTTCCAAGGTCACTTCGTCCATCCCTACAGCCTCAAACAGAAACTCTAGTACATCCTTTTCCCAGGAACGCAGCTTAATCGAGTTAGATTCCTGGGTATAGTCCTTCTTCTTGATGAACTTGTAGCTTGGCTCTCCCTTCCCCGTCCCCTGCAAACCAGCCGTTTCTTCAATGGAGAGATACCCACGCCGAGCTAAATCAAGCAAGGTCGCAGTAAGATCGCTGCCACTCACCGTCCGTCTTAAGAGTATCGCCAGCTCTGCCGGGGGATAATTACCGGGCAGTGTTTTATAGTACCGCTCTTTATAGCCTGATTGGCGCCTCCCGTATTTCGACCAGAGATAGACAAAGAAGGCCAGACTCAAGGAAACAACACTTGCCGCTAGATACGGGTCTAGCCGCTTGGCTCTCTGGGTCCGTGCCAAGCGTGCTTCTGCCTGTCTGCGGCTTTCTTCTCTCTGTGCTTCTTTCCCGAGTTCTTCATCGAATATCGCTTGCAGGCGGGTCTCACCCGTGCGTCTAGTACCTAAGGGAACAAGGGAATTAGGGAAGACAACCCGCCCCTCGACAAAGGTCTTCGCCGGTAGATTCTCTACCTCCCATACAATTCTCGTTGGCGATTCAATCGTCACCATACCATGCAAAGGACCGTGACCCCAAGCCGCGATCTCATCGAGTTCGGCGCCAAAAGGAAGTGTTAGCACAGCTTTTACATGATCCCGCGGCTGATCCCAGCGTCTCCCGACAAACTGGTAGTAAAACTCGGCCACATCATTGTGGTTGAGAACGACATTATGAAGCACATAGCTCAGTTCGAAGTTGCGGATCTCATCCGTAGCCGAGAAACTCCAGTCGACATACACCTGGTCTGCCTCTTCGCGGACAAAATAGGTGCCCGCGGGACCAGGAGTATCGCCCTCGAGCCTTGTATACTCGACTCCGTTCTCTCGCACAACCACGTCTCTCACTTCAATATCTCGGGTAGTATCAAACCACTGGAACATGCCAGAGAATGTGCCGTCAAACTTCACAGTATGCGTCTCGGTGATGCGAACAAGACCATCTGCGCCCACCCGGGCATCAATGTTCAGATCTAGGAAGCGATGACTGCGGGCATCAGCATTACCAGCGGACATGACCACCAAGACAAGGACGAGGGACAAGCAAAGCCAACGTTTCATTTCAGAACCCCCTCAAGAATGATCCATACCTCTAGCATGGCGTACTTTTAACACTTCGATAAGTAGCCTTTGGTTCCTGCAGTATTACAGCGTCTTTACCAGGATATGCTCGTGGTTATGGCATCTATGAGCATAAAAAAACAGACGTTCTGCCCATGTTCATGGAATCAGACGTCTGTTTGTAAATTAGCCTTTCACCGCGCCGCCCATAAGTCCTCGTACAAAGTATTTCTGTAAGGAGAGAAACACTACTAAGGGAACAAACATAGAGATAAAGGCAGCAGCAGTCAAGAGATGCCAGTCTTGGCCATGGGAACCTACCAGACTTGATAGCCTCATCGTTAGTGGTGCGACCGACTGATGAACACCCAGATAAATCAAAGCGACCAAGAGATCGTTCCAAACTGCAAGAAACTGGAAAATAACCAGTGATGCCAAGGCCGGAACGCTTAAAGGCAGGGCAAGGCGAAGAAATGTGGTCCAGATCGAAGCACCGTCGA
>JAAZLY010000221.1 GCA_012799115.1 Bacillota bacterium | reverse complement strand
GGAACCGTATGCGCTGCCTTAGTCGGGTCTTTGCTCAAACCAACAACCGCAAGATTCTTAAGTTCTAACGCTCTTTCCACTGCAGTCTTCATAGTTCTCTCCTTTCTCATCTCCACAAAGGCCAAATGTGATATAATAGATGCAATGTTACCCAAAGGAGCCTGATCGTTGTCTAAAACTTGCCTTATTCTGGACTGCTTTTCTCTAGTATACCGTTCTTTCTTCGGATTACCAACAACAATTAAGCGACAAGATGGACAAGCCATCAACGCTGCCCTTGGCTTTTACAACACTCTTACAGGGCTGATGGAACAGTTCCATCCCGACTACTTATTCGTGGCTTCGGATCACCCCAGCCCTACATTTCGCCATCGGCTTTTCCCTGACTATAAAGCACAAAGGCCCCCCATGCCTGAGGAGCTTAAGACCCAGATTCCCCTCATTGAGGAAATCATTCATAGCTTCAGCGCGCCCTTGGTCAAACTGGCAGGCTACGAGGCTGATGATGTTATTGGAACGATTGCCAAACACACGCCTAGTGATACCCACTGCTACATCATTACAACCGATCGTGACGCGCTACAGCTCGTATCGGATGATGTGACAGTCATCGCCCCCAATAGCAAAGCCAACCGTGTGTTCACACCTGAATTGGTGCATCATGAGATGGGCGTTCCCCCAGAGCGCATACCAGATCTCAAGGCACTCATGGGCGACGCGAGCGATAACATACCCGGAATCCCCCTCGTAGGACCAAAGACGGCTAAGCGCTGGCTTGATACCTATGAGTCCTTGGATGGAGTCCTGGAAAACGCCCATCACCTGCCGGGTAAAGCAGGGCGTAATCTTATGGAAGGGCAAGACGATGCTCTCCTGTACCGTCGCCTGGCAACGATTGAACGGGATATCCCGACATTCTGTTGCTGGAGAGCTGGACGCCTCGCCTTTGATGAACGTCAAGTTCGATCAACCCTGGAAACGCTGGGGATTAGAGCTTCGATCCCCGAGGTTTCGTAGTGGGCTTCATGCAACCGATTGCGTAATGCAGAGCAACACTCTCGAGGATCGACATGGTGGAACCCAAGGGTACACCAGCCGATCTGGCTAACGCTGCGACAAGATCTCGCTGGTTTTATCCAGGACCTCCTGTGAACGTTTGAAGTCCGCGAGGGCAACAGCTACAAACAGAGTGTCAATGGTCGCGAGCTGTGCGATGCGCGAGGATATCCCCTCTTTGGTAAACAGATCTCCTCGGCTACAGGTTAGCAAAAGTAGATCAGCAACTTGTGCCGCGCGGCTTGTAGAATGATTCGTAATGGCAATCGTTGTGGCTCCGCGCGCCTTTGCGGTCTCGAGGGCCTCTACAATCTCCCTCGTTTCGCCAGAATGGGTCAGCCCAATGGCTACATCACCAGGCTGCAAGAGGACGGCCCGACTAATTTGCATATGGGTATCTGCAAAGGCACTTGCCCAACGCCCAATGCGGGAAAATTTCTGTTCGCCATCAAAAGCCGCAATACTTGAAGACCCTAAACCATAAAAATGAATCTCCCGGGCCTTCGTTAGCGCATCTATGGCCCGCTCTAGAGCCAGGTCATCCTGTACCTGGATGGTATCTTGGAGTGCACAAATGTTGGCTCGAAAGACCTTTTCCTTAATGGTACGGGAGTCGTCTCCCGGTTCTACTTCACCATCAACTAGAGTATGTGTTACGACTATGTCTTGGGCTAACAGAATCTTGAACTCCTGAAAACCCTGGTAACCTAACCGTTTACAGAACTTCACCACTGTGGCGTCGCTGACCTTGGATGCTTTGGCCAGTTCAGTGATGGATACATGGACAACACGTTTAGGACTACGTAAGACATAGTCTGCAACTCGGCGCTCTGCAGGCTTAAAACTCGGATAAATGCTCTTGATTTTTAGTAACGTATTACTTCTTTGAGTCAAATCAATGCCTCCTTCGCATTAGCCTCTTCCTAATAATTAGTACTATCGATTAATTCGCACTTTATCGACAGGATCCTCCTTCATCATCTCATTCCAACATAGGAGCTTCTTTTCTCCAGTTATCTGAATATTCTTGACATTTTTGTCATTTGACTGTACAATTTGTGAAGAAGAAAGGAGTTGATGACCATTTGGTTAGCACTATTCTTTAGCTTGATCAGTTCCCTAGAGCCCTACGAAACAACTAGATATGAAGGGCTAATAGCACAAAGCACGCCCTGGGACTGCGCATCGGCCGCTGCAGCCAGTCTCTTCGTCTTGGCCAACGAATCCGCGGAACCTAGATTTGAAGTTGAGGATCAAGGTGCCTCCCTGCTAAGCTTGAGCCAGTATTTCGAGGCTCGGGGGTGGGAGAACGTTGCCTACAAACTCACCTGGCCACAGATTCTATACTTCTTTGAACAGACACCTAATCGACCATTACTGGCCCATTGCCATATGGAAGAAGGTCATTATGTTGTACTCTTGGGGATAGTCCAAGAACTCCTCGTGGTCGCAAATCCCTCTTCTGGAGTGCAGGCTGTATCACCTGCTGACTTCCTCCAGGATTTCTCTGGCTTTACATTGTATTTCCCCACTCTACCCCCCCTCTCTACCGTTGAGAGAATCCTAGATTCGGTGGAACAACGACTCAGACTCTTGAACTACTCTGTAGCAGAACTCCAAGGAGGGCGACTATGAACAGGATCAAGATTGCGTGCACATGGACTTTAGTATTCCTAGTACTTGGGTTCGGCCGCTCCCAAGCTGCGTGGATACTTGAAGGACAGGTTTGGCGTTCGCCATACCAAGAAGGCGAGCTTTACTTAAGCCAGCTTGGCGTAGTGCTAGAGCTCCATGAAGACCTCGACTTTTCAACATTCCTTCCCATCCAATACAGCCGTGGACCTGAGTTACAGAAAATGCAGTGTTTGTATCCCCGCTTTTCCCTAATATACAGGCCGTCTTTTGATCCGATACATTCAGCCATCCTGAGGATGGATTACCATCTCAAACCTCAAAAACTGAGCCTACAAGGGGGTATCTCCATGCTCCACGATCCCCTTGCTATGAATCTTGCCATCTCATATCATGAAAATAAGTTTTCTCTAGAAGGCTCCCTTATCTTTGCAGTAAATGAAAGATGGGCCCTAGGGGCCCACCTTCACTACGCAAGAAACTCTCTGTTAACATACGAAGTTTTCCATACTTCAAGAAAAGGCAAACAGCGGCAGATTCGGTACAGCCGGTATCTCGATGGTTCAATGCAAAGTCTTGGTTTTAAGCTAACTCTCTAAAGTGCGGTGTCGGCCAAATGCTCAAGCTCGCTTAAGAGTTCTTCAAAAACCTTCATAGCCTGCACGATAGGTTCTGGTTTACTCATGTCAACCCCAGCCTTCTGCAGTAGATTGACTGGATAGTCCGAACCCCCGCTACCCAAGAACTCCAAATAACGCTCCACGGCCGGTTGCCCTTCCTCTAGAATCTGCTGGGAGAGTGAGACCGCTGCGGAGAACCCTGTGGCATACTTGTAGACATAGAAAGGTCGATAGAAGTGAGGAATGCGAGCCCATTCCATGGCAATCGCCTTATCAACAACCATATCTGAGCCATAGTACTTCTCATTCAACTCATAATAGATCTCACACAACTTTTCGCTGGTCAGGGCTTCACCTGCACCAATTCGGCCGTGCACAATCATTTCAAACTCTGCAAACATGGTTTGCCTAAAGACTGTGCCTCTGAACTGTTCTAGAAAGTGATTCAAAAGGTAGGCGCGTTTCTTTGGATCCTTAGTCTTCTTCAAAAGATCGTCCATCAAGAGCGCTTCATTCAGAGTCGACGCAACCTCTGCCACAAAAATCGTGTAATGCGAGTTCACGAACTCCTGTTTTTGATCGGAGTAAAAGGAGTGCATAGCATGCCCCAGCTCGTGTGCTAGAGTGAACACGTCATTAAGGGTTCCCTGGTAGTTGAGGAGCACATAGGGGTGGACACCGTATGTTCCCCACGAATAGGCACCACTCGTCTTGCCACGGTTCTCTAGCCAATCGATCCATCCATCACTAAAGCCAGCACTCATATCATGGAGATACTGATTGCCAAGGGGATGTAAGCCTTCTTGAACCATCTCCTTTGCTTCCTCACGACTAAACTCCATATCTTGATCAGCAACCATGGGTACATAAAGGTCATACATATGCAGTTCATCTACACCTAAAAGCTTCTTGCGCAGACGTACATAACGATGCATCAAGGGCAAATGATCGTGAATCGACTCGATCAAATTGGTGTAGACTTCAGGATCTACATTGTCTTCGTGTAAAGCGGCATGCAGAGACGACTCGTATTTTCGAGTCTTCGAGTAGAATCGCTCCTTCTTCACCGCAGAGGTGAAGGTCTCACCTAACGTGTTCTTCCATGCAGTATAAGTGTCATACAATGCTTCGAATGCTCCCCGCCTCACATCACGATTCTGCGATTCCAGGAGCTGACCATACCGTCCGTGGGTCAACTCGACCTCCTCGCCAGCGTCGTTCTTGACGTTGGGGAATTTCAAATCTGCATCATTAAACATCCCGAAGATATTTCTTGGTGCTTGAGCTATTTCGCCTGCCGCTGCCAAGAGTTGTTCTTGCTCTGCGGGCAAGGTATGGGCTTTCTTGCGAAGAATGTCCTCCAGGTGGTGTTTGTAGAGCTCTAGACCGGGAATATCTTGAATCCACCCTCTAACCACGTCTGGGTCCAAAGCAAGGATTTCTGGTACAAAGAACGATTGCGCTTCATTGAGCTCCACCATCACAGCCATAGCAGATCCAGCGTAGCCTTGATACAAAGTATTCCCGTTGTCTTCATCCTTTCGCATTAGCGCATAGGCGATTACGCGGTCTACAGTTAGAGAGATCTCGTCCTGCAACTTCAGGGCCTTCAAAAGATTCTCTCCCGAGGTCAGCGTTCCCCTGAGATCAAGCACCCGCTGCTTACTTTCCTTAAGTACCTCCAAGTCCTTTTCCCATAAATCATTACTACGGTAAATATCCTCTAAACGCCACTTCAGATCAGATGATACCTCATCACGCGTTTGTAGTTGTCCCATACCGTCACTCCTTGTTTTTCTCTTAGTCTAATATTTGTTCTCCTTCGAGGAAAACTCTCCTCCATACATAGGGAAAAACAGGATCAGGACTGTTTGTGTAGAAATGGTAGGATTGAGGTGAGGTCGGATGTATAAGGATGAGGTTTTTGCCCTAGATATTGGTACACGAACCATCGCTGGTTTGATCTTAACTTCTACAGATGAGGGGTATGAGATTAAGGATGCCAGTATGCATCAACAGTTGCCAGGGGCCATGGCCGATGGACAGATCCACCACATTGGGGCTGTGGCTAGTAGCATCGCCAAGATCAAAAGCGAGCTCGAGGCAAACCTAAATGATCGCCTGACAAAAGTGGCCGTTGCTGCGGCTGGACGTTCGCTCATAACCAGAACCGGTAGCAGTAGTTTTGATATAGCGCCAACCCATCGCTTGAGCGCGGATGAGGTACGAGCTCTAGAACTTGATGCGGTACGTGAAGCGGTAAAAAAACTATCCTCTGATCAAAGCGGTAGCGTGATGCATAGTTACCTCTGCGTTGGCTATAGCGTGATCCAATATTATCTAGATGGCGAACCGATCGGCGCTCTCCAGGGGCACCAAGGCCAAAGGGCGCAGGCCGACATCATTGCCACATTCCTGCCCCGCATCGTCGTTGACTCCTTAGGAACCGCCGTCAATGAAGCAGGCCTAACAATGGAAACCCTCACCCTCGAACCCATCGCCGCTATGCACGTAGTTGTACCTCCCACTATGAGGATGCTCAATATCGCCCTCATTGATGTAGGTGCCGGAACATCAGACCTAGCCATTTCAGCGGACGGAACCGTGAAAGGCTATGGCATGGTAGCATACGCGGGAGATGCCATTACCAAGGGAATCGCCGACCACTTCCTTTTGGATTTCAAAGTTGCTGAACAGGTTAAAGTCGGGTTGACCCCAGGGCAAGACTCTGAGTGCCAAGACGTCTTTGGAAACACGCTACATTTGTCGTACGACGAAGTTCTCGCTGTTATCAAGCCTCGAGTCGAGATTTTGGCAGACAAGATCGCCCAAGAAGTGATGTTTCTCAACGGAGGTGCACCTAAAGGTGCCATCCTCATCGGCGGTGGTAGTCGTGTTCCTGGATTTGCGGAGCTCTTGGCGAAGCATTTGGGCTTACCAGAGAATCTAGTTCGGATCCGAAGTCGAGACAGCCTAGAAATTGTCCATGGCCTACCACACTTTGATGGTCCAGAAGTGATCACCCCAATCGGAATCGGCTGTACGCACTTAGACAGACGTTCTATGGAGTTAATCCATGTCAGAGTAAATGATCATCATCTCCAGTTTCTGACCATGACCTCATCAACAGTGGGTGAAGCCCTCTTACACGCGGGTCTGAAACCGGCTGAGTTAGTAGGTCGACCTGGTACTGCCTTCACCGTAGAGCTAAATGGCCGCTACATTCCCCTACCAGGAACGTTGGGCAGACCCGCTATGATCAGGAAAAACGGAGAGCCATGTGAACTCAGCACCCCGTTGGCCGATGGCGATCACGTGGAGGTTCAACCTGGCGAGGCGGGGACCGCGCCCCAGATCACGTTGGGCGAGTTCGTGGATGAGGCTGCACACAGCTTCTCGATTACGTTCAACGGATCACCTATAACAGTTCATGCGTCGATCTTAGTCAACGGCCAGAAAGAACCTTTTGACTATGTTCTGCAAGATCGGGATCAAATCTCCCTAGAGCCCCTCACAAACCTCAGGGATCTCTTCGGACACTTGGCTATCCCCGTCGAACAAGAGGTATCGTTCTACTTAAACGGCGAGAATAAGCAGGCTCTAGAAAGCGTCGAAGTCTTCGTCGGCAACACCAAGAAATCACTAAGTACACCTCTCCAGTCTGGGCAGGAAATTAGCTATGTCCGCAAGCCTTGCACGCTGCGTGACGTTCTCGCCACGCCCATGGGAGAGATACCAGAGATCACAGTCAAGGTAAATGGACAGAGCCTCACCCTCACCCGTAAAGAACCGACGCTAGTGGTGAATGGACAACAAGTATCCTTTGACTATGTAATAAGACCCCATGATCGCATCGAGTACAACTCGGGATCCACTGAGGTCCTTAGTGCATATATTGTCACCGACATCTTCCGCGACTACGAACCGGACGAAGAGTTTGCCAAAAAGGGAGGCAATATCTTAGTCAACGGCAAGCTTGCCGGCTTCACCACTACGATCAAACACGGTGATCATATAGAGTTCGTCCCCTATGGGGTCGGGATTGCAAACTCCTGAATACCATGGGCATAGGGTGCTAACTCATAGAGCCCGAAGCAAACCACTGCCTGGTCGCCTTGCAGATAAAAACCCTGGTCTTCCTGGAAGTCACTGACGCTAAAGGAGTCGACGAAGAACAGATCAAGCTCTTTCTTGATACTAGCGTCGATGGTCTCCGCGGCTCTGTTAAGCTCAGCATCGGAGTCGAAGAGATCGTGGAGAGTTATCGTATGCCCTGACGTAAGATCGACATTGATATAGTCATAATACGTCATGCCGTGGGCACCGCCTGTGTAGGCATAGTTGACGAGGACCAGACTCAAGAGTCCTCCTCGATTGAGCTTGATCTCAAAATCCATAATACCTTCATACGGAAAGCCAGTGTACTCAAGATTCTGGAGTTCTTGGACCTCTAGGACCATCTCTTTCAGACCTGTCACAAACTCATCGAGATGATCCCGCATAGTTTGGTTGAACCTGGCCTGCCAGAGTTCACTGCCTACGCCAACGAGCTGAGGTATTCTCGCGGTGATTTCTAGGTTTGGAGCCAAATATTCATACGCGTACTCATGAATGGCAACATCATTGGGGAACCCTTCGGCCATTCTCTGCCAATAGGAGTTCACCGCCGCTACCCCAACGACGTTTGCTGCAAGTAACAACACGATGAAAGATAGAATCCAAACGACCCGATGTCTACTCATTGACTATTCCCGTCCTCTCCGTATAGAGCGTGATAAGAAGCTTAGTGCTTACCAATATCTGTATTCAAGTAAGCAGTGCTCTTACCTGCCTCCAGCAAAGACATCCCTCAAAAAAAGAACCTCCATGCCCCAAAGCATCAGATCGATTGTCAGAACAAAGGAGCGATAGAGTGACCTTATTGTTAGTTGCATTGGTTCTCGGGTTTTCCTTGGCGCGGTTCGAACGTTCCGCCAAGACAATAGGCAAGCAAGTCGGTGCTATAGGTCAAGGCGCCCTACTTGTCCTCCTCTTCTCTATGGGTCTTTCCCTCGGGGCGAATCCCGAGCTTACCCTGGCTCTTCCGAGTCTCGGACTCAAGGCTGCAATCCTGAGCCTGGGAGCTATTCTTTGTAGCGTTTGCCTCGTTTGGCTTGTGACCAAGGCAAGGAGGACACCTCGATGACCCTTAAGATCCTCAGTAGCCTCGTCCTGGGCTTTTTTGCAGGACTCTTCTTGTTGCCAGAAGGATTACCTAGTGTTCTTGAACCCGTCACCGATATCTCGTTGGCCGTTTTGCTTTTCGCAGTAGGCTTTGACTTAGGGCGCGATGGAGAGCTCGGAAGAAAAATCAGGGACCTGCCAAGAATCAGTCTGGCGGTCCCATTTGTGATAGCCCTAGGCTCCATCATAGGAGCGGTATTGGCTGGTTTGGCAATTCAGATACCCGTGGGAGATAGCGCCCTGGCAGGGGCCGGATTTGGCTGGTACTCCCTCTCTGCCGTTATCATCACGCAAGACTATGATGTCACAATCGGGGCCTTAGCCCTCTTGACCAACGTCTTTCGGGAGATATTTGCTATCCTATCGATTCCCTACATCGCAAAAAGAGTTGGGTTTCTGCCTGCAATCGCCCCTGGCGGGGCCACAGCCATGGATGTCACATTACCCATCATTGCCCAGAATACCGATGCCCAAACAACCCTCATTGCCTTTTACTCAGGGACAGTCCTCTCCGCTTTGGTTCCCTTCGTGGTTCCTCTAATCATAGCCCTACTCCAACGTTTCGGTTAGTCCAGGGGTTCCAAAGGTGGTACGGAAACATTCGCCAGGTGCTTTGACCTGCCTGTAGTTGGCCGAGCCCAACGCACTGCGTTTGTGATCACTTGCTGTACCTCTTGTTGATAATAAATGGGGTAGGTCTCGTGGCCCGGGGAGAAATAGAAAATCTTTCCCCGGCCGCGCTGGTAACAGCAACCGCTTCGAAACACCTCTCCGCCAGCATACCAACTGACAAATACCAGAGTATCGGGCTCTGGGATATCAAATCGCTCCCCGTACATCTCGGTCTTGGGGATCTCAAAGTAATGATCGAGTCCTTCAGCAATGGGGTGTCCAGGCTCGATCACCCAAACACGTTCCTTTTCACCCGCCTCACGCCAGCGGAGGCTACAAGTGGTTCCCATCAGTCTCCGAAATATCTTCGCATAGTGGCCAGAGTGGAGGACAATCAATCCCATCCCTTCTAGCACACGCTGATAAACCCTCTCTACGACAGCATCTTCCACTTCGTGGTGGGCTATGTGTCCCCACCAGATCAAGACATCGGTCTGCTCAAGCACATCTGCTGTCAAGCCATGCTCCTCGTCCCGTAGTGCAGCGAGGCGAATCAGCATGTCGGCTTCGTTAGCTAGAAACTCACCGATAGCACCGTGAATTCCCTTCGGATAGAGCGCTCCGATCGCGGGATCCTCTACCTCGTGTAGATACTCATTCCATATTGTAACCCTAATTTGCTTACCCACGGACATTCTCCTTTTCGAAGTGAAAGCTCTCATTGCTTTGCTCCAAGAGCCACGAAAACAGCTCTGGCTCGGAATAGGCGCGATTCCAGGAGTTGTGTCCCACTCCTGCATACTTTGTAAAGCGGACTGGAGCATCGAGTTTCTGTAATACCTCAACGAGCTCCTCTGTTTGGCGGACGTGGACGACTTGATCATCCGCCCCGTGAAACGCCCAGATTGGCACATCTTTCAGAACGGCTACTTTTTCAGGAAAACCCGTTAAGGGCATAGCTCCGCCACATATGGGAACAAGAGCAGCAAAGGCCTGGGGTTGATGACTCGCCCAATGCCACGTGCCAAAGCCACCCATGCTCAATCCTGTAAGATAAAGTCGCT
>JAAZLY010000220.1 GCA_012799115.1 Bacillota bacterium | reverse complement strand
TCGAACCGTCAACCACTTGGTATCCCTCGAAGCGATCGGTTCGGGCCACAGAGATCACGTTGGACGTATAAAGAGGAACCTTATAATACTCCTCGGCAATCATGGGTTGGATCTCTTTAATCAGGTCATACTTGGTGTTGAGATTGAGGGTAAAGCGCATTTCGTTAATCGCTTCATTTAGCTCTTCGTTGACCAAGCGCCCGTAATTGGACGTACGCCCCAGCGTTGAGAAATGAGCTGGGTACATAATATCAATATTGGAAAGGGAGAATGTAACTCCATGCAAAGTCATGTCAAAACGGCTTGTATAAAGATAGGTTGATTCCGGTTGAGCTCCCTTCGCTGCATACTGCACGTCGATACCGATTTTCTGGAACTGAATCTGCAGATACGAGATTAGGTCTTGCTCTCCAGGGCTACCGAGAATTTCAAAGCTAACCCGTTTACCATCCAAGAGCCTGTAACCTGCACTATCGCTATCCGGGACGATCTGGTCCAAAATGGCGTTTGCCTGGGCGAGACGCACTTTAGATTCGGTAGGCAGACTGTCTGCCAAAGGATTGTAAAAGTCGACCAAAGAGGCTTTCATCAACCCTGCGCTCTCCCTGCGACCAGCGCCGTCAAGGACTTTGTCGACCAATTCTTCTTGATCAATAGCCAGGGCCATCGCCTTGCGAAACTCTGTGTTGCCTAGTAGGTCCCGCATGGGGTTGCCCTCGCTAGACACGGGGTTTAGATTAAAGACCAAGGTCTGGATAAACTCGCCTGGTGCATTGGAGACGAAGATGTCTTCTTCATCTTCAAAAAGCCTCAGATAGTTCGAGCTCACCGTAGTACCCAAGACGTCGATATGTCCCTTGAGAAGGGCGTAGATGGCCACATTGATCTCTTGGTAAAGCATAAACTGGATCGTATCAAGCTGGATCAATGGGCTACCATCTTCCTTGGTGAGATGGTAGTCAGGCCGCCGATGCAAGACAATCTGTTGATTGTTGGAGTTCTCCGCATCTAAGAGCCAAGATCCACTACCTACGGGATTACGGTAACGATAGAGGATTTCCTCATTAGGAGAAGTGCTATTGAGTTGATTCTCAAAAGAAACAACCGGTGCCCACACATGTTCTGGTAAGATGAGCACAGAAGTAAATAAGGGCGTTACGGATCCTAAGACCTTATTGACATGAAGATAGATGACTCTGTCTCTATCCTCTTCGGCAATCTGATAACCTTGTTTTGCTGCGCCGTGGTCATACGTGAAAAGACCCTGCTGGGTCAAAACCCCATTGGTATACTTATGCCTTAGGTCACTGGTCCAGGCCAGAGCACCTGCATGATTCGACAGGGCATTGTTTGTAGCAATATCAAATGAAAAGTAGACGTCTTCGACGGTTAAAGGCTCTCCATCGCTCCAGGTAATGTTGTCATGAATGATCACCTTGACTGCTAAGTACTGATGCTCAGGTCCCCCGTAGATCTCCTCCAAACGGGCATAATCAATGGACCCATCCTCCGTTACAATCGGTATGCCTTCGGAGTCGACATAGTACCATTCCATACCGATAGAAGGAAGGTAGGTACCAGATTCCTCATCGTAGGCAAAGAGAGAGTCATAGAGCAAACCGGCAATTGTCGGTGCAATTCCTTCACGGGAAAGCCAAGGCATATACGCGGAGGGAAACGATGTCTGCACGGAACCAATATAGAGGGTGTCGGGATCTGGTCGATGGCTTCGACTGGTGACTTGACATCCGACCAAGGGAATAATAAGAATGCTCATCAAAACGAGGAGCATTACCTTCTTTACCATAGCACTCACCTCGTCAAACAGCTTTGAGACAGCAGAATATGCCTGTCTCAAAGCCGCCTCGTTACTTCGTTAATAGGAAGCTGTAGTTCGTACCTGCAATGTCAAATGTCATGTTAAATCCAGTTGGCCAGATTTCCCCCACCCGAACGCTCTCATCATCAGAGTTGAGTGTAATCATGTAGGCCATGGGTCCTGCAGCGATGGTGAAGAGACCAGACTCGTTCACAAGTTCGGACTCACTCTCCTGATCCATAATCATCAGGCTGTATGACCCGTCAGCGTTCATCTGCAGAGTTGCCAGGTAGGCTTCGTTCACCATGGTACCACCACCAAACTCACCAAGAATGGCCCCATCGTAACATACCCAGTCGACACCGTTAAAGGATGCCTCTAAGACGTAGCCAGTCTTAACACCGGTAATAGCCGTAGCTTCACCGTCCTTGGTAAAGCTCAGTGTTCCGCCATTCACCCCAAAGCTACCTGTCTCGACGTAGGACTCACTTTGTCCGTTAACGCTAAAGCGGTATCCACCAAAATAGTCTAGAGCCAAATGGGCCGTCGTTCCATCTTCGCGAGCACCATACCAAGAACCAGCATGTTGCGCAGTAGTGGCGACCCTAAAGAGAACTGTTCTTCTCTCGCTACCGGCCCCAGGCTTAACGGCAAGTTCAAGTGCACGCTCCGCTGTAATCGAGCCTGTAAGCTCCTCTTCATCTTCTGGAGTGATCAAGAGCGTATCGTTTTTCACGGTGAAACTACCTTTTTCTCGATAGGCAGCTGTCTCTGCCCCATCCTGGGAGCTGACAAAGGAATATTTGGCACCTGCACCTAGGGTTAAGACATACTCGTAGTCAACCCCATCCACCGTTTCAAAGCCCAAATAGGTGTCATAATACTCTTCATACACATACTTGTCAGCCACGAGATGATAGATGATCTCTGGATTCTCATCATCTTCTTTTTCGAACATGATATTGGCAGATCCATAGGGTAAAGTGGAACGGAAGATCAGATTTGGCCCAATCCGCTCAAAGGTGGCGGTCTTCGATTTCTCGGGCGTAGAGTCGGAGTAAATCATCATGTAAGTACCGTCTAACTCACCTATCGTACCGCTACCGCGGTTATCGCTAAAGGCACGATTGGCCGAGAGTTGAAAGCTATTATCTTCTTCAATGCGCAAGTAAAACGTCAGAGCCATGCCTAGATTGCTAATGTCAATGGCGTAATCACCGTGAAGCTCAAATGTCTCTTCAGCAGGCGCCTGTTCCTCTACCACATTTACGACTGCTTGCTCTGGTTCAGACTTGCCGCAGCCACTTAAGAGTGACACAGTCCCAATCAACAAGACAACCAATAATAGACGCATCAATTTGCTTTTCACGTAACCACTCCTAATTGATCAAGGGCGAGGGCCCTAAAGGGCCCCGCCACCATCTGGCAAGATCAGAACTCTACAGGAAACTCAAGTTTTGTACCAAATCCCTCACGGGAAGCAGAGTTGTCAAACACTTCCTCAATATCAAAGACATAGGCTGGATACTTCAGCCAACGGCTCTTATCAGGACTGTGATAAACGTCGTGCTGGGCATTTACGAACTGTTGGTAAATCTCCCGCTTACCGGATTCTGCTTCGTCAAAGATGCGGACTTTTCCCCGCAGTTCATAGGAGATCATGGGTGGTTGGTAGTAAAGGAGGGTTGCTTCTGGATTAACTCTGAGATTATCCCAGCTATGCTTCTTAGCCATTTCTAAACTGGCAACTCTTTGGAAGTCGATACGGTAATGTTTATCAGGACTATAGATTTCATCAACCAAGAGTTTTAAACCCCTCTGGCTATGGGCCTTGTCGTCGCCATCATAAGCATCTATATGCTTAAGGTAGGCTTCTAAAACTTCCTCCAAATACTCTTCCTTAGGCACAAAACCCACGCCTTTTATGCTGGCATTAAGACCACCAGGTCCGTGGGAGATTAGGCCTGGATTATGAGAGCAGAAACTGAGGAAAACCTTGTCCCGTGACATTTCCTTGCCCTCATGCAGCTGGATTACTGTGTTTGCCCGGGTATTAAATGCCCAGCGAAAGAATGATTCTGCGGTTTTTGTCGCTTTCTCTGTCATTGATTCTTCCTCCTAGTGTATGGTGTATAACAAAAGGTCTCGAAAGAGGTTACTTGCCTGAAAGTAGGTTGGAAACCGAGGACAGATGGCAGGAACGCTTAGTGACCAAGGATAGACTGTGCAAGGGATACTATGCCAGATTCACTGAAACCGAACCGCCGCTTG
>JAAZLY010000219.1 GCA_012799115.1 Bacillota bacterium | reverse complement strand
TAGTGCGAGCGAGACTTGCCCAAGCACCCCTGAGCAACTCGACTTCGCTCGTGCCTTGGTTCAGGAAATGCTCGATTTAGGGATCGAGGATGCCAATATGGATGAAAACGGCTATGTTTTCGGTACGATTCCAGCCAACAGCGAGAACTGGACAGGACCCGTCATCGGCTTCATTGCCCATATGGATGTGGTCAGGGACGTACCTTTCCAGAATATCAAGCCCAGGATCGTAGAGAATTACGACGGCAAAGACATCGTATTAAATGCGGAGGAAGAGGTGATCCTCAGCCCCGATGAGTATCCTTCCCTCGTGGAATATATAGGTAAGGATCTGATCGTCACCGATGGTACAACACTCCTCGGAGCCGACAATCGGGCTGGCATTGCAGAAATTCTCACCATGGCCGAAGTTCTCTTAGCAAATCCAGATATCAAGCATGGTACAATCAAGATTGGCTTTACCCCCGACGAAGAGATCGGTAGAGGCGCCAACCTCTTTGATGTGGAACGCTTTGGTGCCGATTTTGCCTATACCGTTGATGGTGGGGGCTTTGGTGAGGTAGAGTACGAGACCTTCAACGCCGCCACTGCCACCCTTACAATCAAGGGTAGGAACATTCATCCTGGGACCGCCAAGAATAAGATGAAAAACGCTTCTCTCATCGCCATGGAGCTGAATAGCCTCTTGCCTGCCGTACAAAGGCCCGAACATACTGAAGGTTATGAGGGGTTTTACCATCTTATCCATATGGAGGGGGAAGTGGAAAAGGCAACCCTCACCTATATTGTGCGAGATCATGATCGAGAAGAGTTCCAAGCTAAGAAGGACCGACTCAAGAGGGCAGCACGGTGGATTAATGAAACCTACGGCGAAGGAACTGTAGCTTACGAAATTGTGGATAGTTATGCGAACATGGCAGAACAAATCAAGCCCCACTGGCACCTGATTGATACCGCTTATGAAGCGGTGCGAGAAGTTGGTGGCGAGCCCCATAGCATTCCTGTACGGGGCGGGACTGACGGTGCGAGACTATCCTTTATGGGGCTTCCTTGTCCGAATCTGGGAACCGGTAGTCATAATCACCACTCTAAGCTGGAGTATGCTTGTATTCAAGCCATGGATGACTGTGTTCAGGTCTTGGTGAAGATAGCAGAGAAGTATGGGGAAGGAGTTTTCGGAAAGTAGACCAACTATGGATGGTAAAAGGGAAATGTTGGTGATACCGTGAACGAGGCAGACAAGCGACTAAGAGGAAAAACCATTCTGATTACCGGCGCTTCAGGCGGTCTAGGGGAGCAAATTGCCTACCAGGCGGCCAGGCAGGGGGCAAGCGTGATTGTTACAGCAAGGCGCGAAGAACACCTCAACGCCGTGCGGGAGAAGTGCCAGCAGCTTTCAGGTAGGGAGGCTTTTTCCTATGTCCTCGATGTTGGTAATAGGCTACAAGTTTCCAAGGTGTTACATCGAATCTTGGGAGAGGCAAATGGAAAGATCGATGTTCTGGTCAACAATGCAGGTTTTGGCCTCTTTGAACCAGCCTTAAGTACTCCCTATGATGTTACAGAGGAGATGTTTCGTGTCAATGTACTGGGACTGATTCAAGTCACGCAGAAGGTAGCCCTCGAGATGACAAGACGTAGGTCAGGCCATATTATCAATATCTCCTCCCAAGCCAGCAAAATGGCCACACCGAAGTCTGCCGTCTATGCAGGGACGAAATTTGCAGTCAGGGGTTACTCCAATGCACTACGTCTCGAGTTAAAGTCTTATGGAATCCAGGTTACCACAGTGAATCCTGGTCCAATCAAGACCGAGTTTTTTGCTAAGGCCGACAAAGATGGAACCTATCTGGCGAAAATCGGACGGTGGGCTCTAGATGCGGACGATGTGGCCAAGAAGGTTGTGGCCTGTATGCTCACAAAGAAAC
>JAAZLY010000218.1 GCA_012799115.1 Bacillota bacterium | reverse complement strand
GCTCGTCTCCAACTCTTCCCGTCCCATACGGCGTACCTCACCGAGGATCTTATTCACCTCAGCCTGCGTCTGCTCCAAGAGCAGCCTGGCCTCTTCTCGTGCCTGATCCATCAGTTCATTACGTTCTTCCGCCAGTGTTTCGAGCTGCCTTTCATAACTAGCCTTAAGCTCCTCATATTTCTTGCGCAAACCTTCTGCTGTAGCTCGCTCGCTCTCTGCTTGACGACGATTGGACTCCATCTCGCCAATCATGTCCTCCACCTGCATATGTTCTGAAGACAAGAGTGCCTGCGCTTGGCCAACGATCTCCTGGCTCAGACCAAGCCTTCTAGATATGGCAAAGGCATTACTCTTGCCTGGAATGCCTATGGAGAGTCGATATGTGGGCCTTAGTGTCTTAATATCAAACTCAACACTGGCATTTTCGACCCCATCGTGGGTGTAGGCATAGCTCTTTAAATCCGAATAGTGCGTGGTGGCAATCGTATGTACTCCGCGACTCCGTAGATGTTCCAGGATAGCGGTTGCTAGGGCCGCACCTTCCGTTGGATCAGTGCCGGCGCCCAGCTCATCCAATAGGACTAGGGAATTTCCTTGCACATTCTCTAGAATACCTACGATCGTAGTCATATGTGAAGAAAACGTACTCAGACTTTGTTCAATGCTCTGTTCATCGCCTATGTCGGCATAAATCCCTTCAAAGACAGCCAGTTCAGACCCTTGATCTGCAGGTACGTGCAAACCAGCTTGGGCCATAATGGAAAAAAGGCCTACGGTCTTCAAGGTAACCGTTTTTCCCCCTGTATTGGGACCTGTGATCACCAGGACATGGAAATCCGTACCCAACCAGACATCAATGGGAACGACATCGCCGGTGAGTAAAGGATGCCGGCCCTGCTTAATTCTGATACGCCCCTGATCGTTTAGGATAGGTTCGACACCATCAATCGCACGACTAAAACGTGCCTTCGCAAATATGAAGTCCAGGTTGGTCACAATCTCGAGATTTTCTAACAAAGACCCACTCTCTTCGGAAACCATGGCAGTCAAACGCTTGAGTATCCTCTGTACTTCTGCATGTTCTTCCTGCTGTGCTACATTGAGATCATTATTCAGCTCTACGGCAAAGGCCGGTTCCATGAATAAGGTAGCACCGCTTCCGGATTGATCATGGACGATCCCCTGGAATTTGCTCCTGTACTCCGCCTTAACTGGGACTACATAACGCCCATTACGGACAGTAATGATGGGGTCTTGGAGTACCTTTTGCATTGCCACTGAGTGAACCATACTATCGAGCCGATCGCGAATCCGATTGGCTAAAGTACGCATCTTGCTGCGGATTCTGGCAAGCTCAGGGGATGCAGTGTCCTTCACATATCCTTCGCCGTCAATGCATCGTTCAATCTCTCTTCTCAAGTTTGGTAAGGGAACCAAAGCGGCTGCCAAGTCCGCTAACATCCCTTCTTCCTTATCGAAAAACTTATCCACTTGGTCGATGCAATACAGGAAATCTCCGATGGGCAAGAGCTGTTCAGGATCAAGAATCCCTCCTAGGCGGGCCCTCCCCACCACTTGTCTGATATCGCTAGCACCACCAAATGGGGGTTCTCCATGTTTCCATAGCAAACGTACACCTTCTGTTGTCAAGGCTAGGTTGCGGGTAGCCTCCGCAAGATCCTTGCTGGGGCTGAGTTGACCGGCGAGCTCACGACTCAAGGAGAAACTCGTTCTTGTAGCAACCAACTCACGCACCTTTGGCCACTCTAGTACCCTTAGACTCTTTTCGTTCATGATCCTCATTACACCCCGCTACAAGACACCACGAAAGTAGTGGCCCTTGGTAAATTCGCCTGCGATCTGTACATGTTCACCGTCCAAACCACGCCTGTAAAGGTCCACAACAGTACCGATCCAAGCAGGTTCTTTGAGACGTCCTTCAATTCTAAGATAGCGAACTCCACTTAATCTCAGCTGTTCAAGATGCCCGATTAAGGATAGTTCTCGAGAGTTGAAAATGTGCATATTACACCATCTGTCAAAATAGACGGGAAAAGCAAAACCCTTCTTATCTACAAGCTGCAATGGTTGCTCCCTTTGGCATTGATACTTGCAGCCCTGATCACGGAACATGCAATGTTTGGTTACCATCGATTCTAGAGGTCCGTGGGCGACGATAGTCATAGGAACCGGTGAGACCTGGCAAAGATACTTGATGGTACTGAGCTGAAGTTCTAGTGAGGCCGTGACCAAGCTCGCTCCTGCCTGGGCCAAGAGTTCCACTGCCCATGAGTTAAACACATTGAAGGACCAATCCGTATGCACAGGAAGCTGAAACTCAGAAGCAAGCTCCCAGCTTCCGAAATTCCCCACTAAGAACCCGTCAAATTCGTGCTTCTGCAAGTGCTCTTTGATTAGGGGCAATGTGTTATTCTCCGTAATTCTCTCTAGGTGGGCAAAAACCTGTACTCCCTTTTCCTGCCCTAATCTCCAGGTTTGGGTCAGTTCATAAAATGGATCCTGTGGTGCCCTCTTGTAGGTTTGACCCGAGAAGTAGATGAGGTTGGCTCCCCCATCCATCGCGGCCTGAGCTGACTGCAAGTCAGATACGGTGACTGCTAGTAGCGGTTCACTCACCCTATCTTCTTGCTTGGGCATTCTCGCAGTCTTCTCCCCCCTAGCCAAACGGCGCTCCCTATAAGGTGCCAAACGAGCGTTTTCCCACCGCTCCACCAGACTTCTCCGCACCTGGTTAAGCTCACTAACAGGAAGGTGCAAGCCCTCTCCCAAGTCTATCTGCAAGTCCATGATCTCAAGGGGATCGTTTCCGAGCCGCAAGAGTTTTTCCCGGACCAAGTCTTCTGTAAGACCCCCGCCTTGGGAAGCATTCGCTCGTACATTACCAAAGACTTGCACATGATACCCATCCTCATCTACGAGGTTCAATTCCAAGGGTTGCCCAAGAGAGGCCCGTACCCACATATGGGCCTTCACCTTACGGAAGGCCTTCGGCGAGCGATAGGTTTCTAAAGCACTACCCAATCGCTCTTCCTTGATTGGAGGTTGATAGGTGATCAAGTCTGGTTTGGTCGCATGATCGAGATAGGCTGAGGTAAACCCTCGATTAAAGACTGTGCTTAAATCTTTCTTCTTGTAATGGACTCCATCAAGTGCAGCCCGGTACGTACGGACTGTTACTCCCACATAGTCAGGACCCTTAAGACGCCCTTCAATCTTCAGTGAAGCAACCCCAGCATCACGGAGTAGCTCCAAGTGGGAAATCAGGCACAAATCCTTTGGGGATAGCACATATTCACCTGGCACAGCCAGTCCTTCGACCGTATAGGGTTGGCGGCAAGGCTGTGCACATTGTCCCCTATTACCACTCCGACCCCCGATTAGGCTACTGAACAAGCATTGCCCAGAGTAACAGATACACAAGGCCCCATGGACAAACACCTCGAGTTCAAGGCGCGTCTGCTTACGGATTTCCTTGATCGCCTCAGCGCTCAGCTCACGAGCTAGAACAACCCGAGTAAAGCCGAGGTGTTCTAAGGCGCGAAAATCTAGTGCGTTGTGCACTGTCATTTGGGTACTGGCATGTAACTCAAGTTGAGGAACCTCTTCCCGCGCCCGCCGAATCAGTCCAAGGTCCTGAACAATGACCGCATCAACACCCCACTGATACAGATCCGCTAGGTATGAGACAGCACTCTCAAGCTCATCCTCCCTCAAGAGGGTATTTACAGTTACATAGACTTTGACTCCGCGAACATGGCAATAATCTAGCGCTTGTTGCAGCTCGTCCGGTGAGAAGTTGGCCGCCGAGGCACGAGCGCTATAGGACTTTCCACCCAAGTAGACTGCATCTGCTCCGTTCTCTACCGCCGCTCGCAAAGCATCCCAAGACCCAGCTGGGGCCAGTAATTCCACAGACGTTCCTCCTTAAAATCCTCCCGCAAAATAGGCATTAATGCCCGCCAAGAGCCCTAGAGCCACCTCTAATCGGTAGCTAGGCTTGGCTAAGAGCCGTGCTTCATCTGAATTGCTCAAGAAACCAATCTCCACCAAGGCTGCAGGTATACTCGTGTTGCGTAGGACGTAGAAATTGCTACGCCGCACACCGAGATCCACCGCCTTTGTGTGACCCACAAGATGCTCTTGTAGCACCTCGGCCAAGGCCAGATCCTGGCTCTTATAATAATGCACGCTCGTCCCCCTAATTTGAGGATTATCGTGCCAATCATTGTGTAGCGAAATATAAATCTGACCGCGACTACGGTTAGCGATAGCTACTCTAGCGGCCAACTGTCCATTTCTCTCCCCATCAAACTGGGTTCCCGCAGATGCACTAGCATCTGTCTGACGCGTCATAATCACCTGGGCACCATATCGCTCAAGCAAGGACTTGAGTTCCCAGGCAATGGCCAACACATTCTCTGCTTCCGTGGTAGGTCCAACTCCAACGGTACCAGGATCGCCGCCCCCGTGACCAGGATCAAGGACTACGATCTTCCCCTGCAGATGTTCAAGTCCGGTCTGGCGGTTCGGTGCACCGAGAAGCGGGTTGGAACCGCTCCAGCCCGAAACAAGAAAAAAGCCCAACATGAGAAGTGTAGCCCAGATATTTGAGTACAAAACAACAGGCTGTCGCACTTGCTTTTCCCCCTCTTCGCTTTGAACAGTTCAAGAAGGCAAGTGCGATTCCTTTAGGCAACTCCAGGCGAGATTCCCATCAAACGTCAGGATACCCAAGAAAACCCCGCCATGGACTCGGGGTTTTGAGATGGGAAAAGCCATAGTGGCCTCTGGATTTGCTCAGGCCAATACTGATCCAGATAATCATAAACGAAGGGAAGTAGTACAGCAATTTGCTGCACCACCACCGATTCGTCGAGAACACTGTTGACAAAAGAGATATTCGATGCTCCCAGAAACAGAAGCAAAATGAGCACCACAACCCCCACCTTGGCAACGCCAAAGGCGGCTCCACCAATGTGATCCAATACCGAAAAGGGCGTCAAGCTCAAGGCCTTTGACCAGACGTAACCAAAGAAAGCACCAAGTAAGCTAATTCCTACAAGTAAGGCCACAAAGGAAATGGTTTGGGCCTGCCAAGTAGAGAGCTGGTACTTGTCTAGAAGCACCAAGGCAAGGGTCTGGTAACTATGGTAGGCAACTACAATAGCCAAGATCGCCCCCATGAGGCTAAACAACTCCCGTACTAGTCCTCTTTTCAAACCTTTGAGTAAGCCGAGGGCCAGAAATACCAAAATGACGAGGTCGATCCACTTTCCAATCATCAGAAAACCCCCATTTAGTTGGCCTCTTCGAGCAGCGTCAAAAGATCAGCGTGCTCCGCTGAAAGCTTCTCTAGTTCATTCGCGAGGTTGATAGCCACCAAAATGGCCACGCGATGACGGGGAAGCAAAGGGTTGTTTTTCTGCACTTCTTCCAGTCTACTGTCGACTATAGAGGCCAGGTTTCTCATATACTCTTCTGAGGCCTGACCTCGAAGGACATGTTCCTCGCCATAGATCTGAACCCGTACTGAGCGGACTTCCTGTTCTACACTCATACCCATCCCTCCCTCGCCTTTCAATTCTACTCGAAGAGCACATTTCCTTCTAGCGTATTTCGGCCCCGAACTTGCTGCGCAGGCCAGTAACCAAGCCTTCCATAATGGAGTTGATCTCCCCATCCGTCAAGGTGCGATCACCCTGGAAACGCAGGGCGAAGGCAACACTCTTCTTATCGGCAGGAATCGGTTTTCCTTCATACAAGTCAAACAAGGTTACCTCTTTGAGTAGTTCTCCCCCTAGTTCCTGTAGTTCTGCAATCAACTCACCTACAGCTTGCTTCCTATCCACAACGAAGGCTAGATCCCGCTCGATGGCTGGATATCTCGGCAGACTCTGGAAATGAGGGACAGCTGTGAAAAGCTCCAGGATGGACTCAAGCTGTAGTTCGGCAGCATAGACCCTCCCCGTCACCTTGAAGTTGCGGAGGACTGCAGGATGCACTTCACCGTAAACTGCTACTTCCTTCCCACTGTATACAATACGGCCCTGGCGGCCCGGGTGGAATGATGGGTTGGCCCCACATTCCCAAGTCAATCCCTCTCTAGGCAAAAGCATCTCTAGGAGACCCTTTAGATCATAGAAATCAAACTCTTGCTCCGCCAGACCCCAGTTGGTGGGATGGCGACGGCCCCAAAGGGCTATAGCCAGCTGCATTTCCTCGACAGGTTGTTCCTCAAGGGAGCCAGCCTGGCGATAGTTTGCCCCGATCTCATAGAGGGCAACCCGATTCTGTTGACGACTGGCATTGAGGCCAACAGCGGTCAAGAGGCCTGGTAACAGACTATGGCGCATGGCAACTAGGTCTTCGGAAATGGGGTTTTGGATCGTAATCATGGGTTGATTGAAACGCAGAAGACGATCGTTATTGTCCGCCCGTCCAAAGGTATAGCTTAACGCCTCTTGAAGGCCTGCCCCGACCAGCATCGCTCTAAGCCTATCAGCCAACGCCAAACGCCTGCTCTGCCCACCGGAGCTCGATGCGTCGGCAGGTAGAGTGCTCGGCAGATTCTCTAGACCCCAAATGCGGACAATCTCCTCGATTAGGTCAGCGGAAATCTTTACGTCTGTTCGATGTGACGGCACGGTGACATTCCAGCTGCCACTAGCCTGTTCTTCTACCTCAAAACCAAGACG
>JAAZLY010000217.1 GCA_012799115.1 Bacillota bacterium | reverse complement strand
TTCTAGGACCTCCAGTGACGTTTGTGGGCTGTGTTGGAGAAGATGAATCGGGTCACAGACTCATTGCCAGCCTGCGTCAGCGTGGTGTGGATACCAGTTCGCTGCATGTGGAAGCTAGCACTCCCACGGGAACAGCTTTTATCGCCGTTGAAGAAAGCGGAGAGAATTTCATCTGCGTTTATGCAGGCGCCAACGGAATGCTGGATCAGGACAAAGTGCGTAATCACGCTGAATTGGCCCATGCGTCGGCGGTCATAGCGTCCCTTGAAATTCCTTTGGAGCCTGTGGCCTTGACACTGGAACTCGCCCATGAGAAAGGCGTCACCACAGTACTGAATCCGGCTCCAGCAAGGGAGTTGACCGATCATGTGTACCAAAACGTCGACTACTTGATTCCCAATGAAACTGAGCTAGCCCAACTCAGCGGAGTAAAGGTTGCTAGTCTTGAGGATGTGCGCCTAGCCAGCGCACAGCTTCTAAAGAGGGGCGTCAAGGTTGTGGTTTCGACCTTGGGTTCCCAAGGGGCTTACTATTATTCTGAAACGGAGCAGTTCCATGTGCCTGCCACTTCGGTTCAAATGGTTGATGCAACAGCGGCTGGGGACGCCTTTGTTGCTGCGTTTACCAGCAAGATTATTACAGGAGCAACCCCCAGACAAGCAGTGGAATTTGCCACGCTGGTTGGAGCGCTGACGGTAACCAAACCAGGCGCCCAAGACAGCCTGCCCTCCAAGGAAGAAGTAGAGGACTTTGCTAAGCATAGGGAGGTGGTTGATGGAAAGGGCGTTTGAGTTGACCGATAGGAAAAACCAGATTAAGAGGAGGATATGAGATGAATAAAAAGCTTTTGATCGTCTTGAGTTTAAGCTTGGTATTACTTATCGGAACTGTAACCATGGCTGCTAGCCCTGTTCGCGTAGCTTTGGTTCTCTCGGGGTTCTTGGGAGATCAATCGTTCAATGACAGTGCTCACCAGGGCTTGTTGCGGGCTGTTGAAGACTTCGGAATTGAACTTCGCGTTCTTGAGTCTGAAGTACCAGCTGACTGGGAACAGAACCTAGTTGCCATGGCTGATGCTGGTTATGATCTGGTCATCGCTAGTTCGACCCAATTCCAAGACATTCTAGAGCGCAATGCTGGCTATTTCCCACACATTAAGTTCGGCATCATTGACGGTGTTGTGGAACAGCCTAACGTTGTTTCGGCCGTATTTGCCCAAAACGAAGGTTCGTTCCTGGCAGGTGCAGCTGCTGCTCTGTGGACCCAGTATGATCACCTACCTGGTGTGAACAGTGAGAAGACCATTGGCTGGGTCGGTGGTATGGATATTCCGGTATTGCATGACTTCCTCACTGGTTACAGACAAGGTGCCCAGTACATCGATCCAGACATCCGTGTGCTCGTTTCCTTCGCTGGTAGCTTCTCCGATCCAGTCAGAGGAAAAGAACTGACCCTATCCCAGTATGAGCAGGGTGCTGACATTGTCATGAACGTCGCTAGTGGTACCGGAAATGGTATCCTGGAAGCCGCCTATGAAGAAGGTAAGTATGCCATCGGCGTGGACCTGGATCAAGATGGAATTTATCCTGGTTCCATCGTAACGAGTATGCTCAAGAGAATCGACCAGGCTGCTTACCTCATGACACAACAAGTGGTTGAGGGAACCTACGAAGGTGGTCAAGTGCTGTATATGGATATCGCCAACGGTGGCGTGAGCTTGACTGATATGTCAGTTATGCAAGCAGCTCTTGGCGATGACTTCCCTGCAGAAATCCTAGAAGTAATCGAAGAGTTGACCCAAAAAGTGAGAAATGGCGAGATCGTAGTTGAAAGCTATGAAGGCTTTAGGAGGAACTAATAGGTAGTTCAGGCCCGGGATCTTCCCGGGCCTGAATAGGAGGAAATGAGAATGGAACCATTAGTAAAGCTGTCTGGGATCATTAAGCAATTTCCCAATGTGGTTGCGCTAAAGGAAGTGGATTTTTCTCTGCGAGAAGGTGAGGTTCACTCCTTGGTGGGTGAGAATGGCGCAGGGAAATCCACTCTCATGAATGTCTTATATGGAGTTATTCAACCTGATCGAGGCGATATCTTTATTAGGGGAGAAAAGCAACACTTCCATTCGGCTAGAGATGCTATGAACTTAGGCATTGGCATGGTTCATCAAGAGTTTATGTTGGCCCCTACCATGACTGTTCTAGAGAACATCATTCTGGGCTTTGAGCCCACAAAGCGCAGTGTGTTGGACTACGATCTTGCTTACGAACAGATCACCGAGTTATCTAGGGAATACGGCTTGGCGGTTCGACCTGAGAGTAAAATCATGGATAATTCGGTGGGAGAAGCGCAAAGAGTAGAAATCCTGAAAGCTCTGTATAGAGGTGCTGAAGTACTTATCCTCGATGAGCCCACAGCAGTATTAACTCCCCAAGAGACGGACGAGTTGTTTAGGGTCATTGCGTCCCTCAAGCAGCATGGCAAGACTGTCATCTTTATCTCCCACAAGCTACAGGAAGTAATGGAAATCTCCGATCGGATCACGGTAATGCGTGATGGAAAAGTACAGGGAACCCTAGATGTCGCTGACGCTACCAAGGAGAAACTGGCGGTATTGATGGTTGGTAGGGAGGTTTTCCTTAATATCAAGGCAGCGAGTACCAAAGCGGGTCCCGTCGTCTTAGATGTGCGAGGTATCTCGGCGAGGGGAAGGCGGAAACTGTCGGAACTGACTGATGTGTCATTCCAGGTGCGAGCAGGCGAGATCCTTGGCATTGCTGGAGTAGATGGTAATGGCCAAAGTGAATTGGTAGAAGCTCTCACCGGACTCGGTAGAGTCGATCAAGGGGAAATTCTCATCTCAGGAACTCCTATCACCAACTTATCACCCGGGCAGATACGTAAGAAGCGGGTGGCCCATATTCCCGAGGACAGAAATACATCAGGCCTCTGTAAAGAAATGACTATCGGTGAGAATCTCATCGCCATAACCTTGGATCAACCTCCCCTGTCCAAACATGGGGTGATTCGATCCAGGGAGGTAAATGAACTCGCAGCTAAACTGGTGAAAGAGTATGATATCCGACCTGCCAATCACCGCATACGCACAGCCAATCTCTCGGGAGGGAACAAACAGAAGGTTATTGTAGCCCGGGAAGTGTCGGAAGACGCAGACCTCTTAATTGCAGCTCATCCCACTCGGGGTGTAGATATTGGTTCGATTGAGTTTATACGATCTATCCTATTGGCACAGCGTGAACAGGGTAAGGCTATTTTGCTGGTCTCAGCCGATCTGGAAGAGATCATGTCCCTCAGTGATCGGATCGCAGTAATGTATGAAGGTAAGATCATGGGGATCGTACCAGCTGCTGAGGCCAATGAGAGGGTCTTGGGTTTAATGATGGCTGGTGCTACATACGATGAGGCAACCCAAGGAAAGGGGGATGAGGTAATTGAAGCCTAGCATTTTGGATCGATTGAGCAAATTGCAGTCACCAATCAATGTCTTAGCAGCAGTCTTGTTAGGTCTCGTCATCGGAACGGCCCTCATGGCCATCCAAGGTCACAACATTATTGAAGCTTACACTGCTCTGTTTAATGGTGCGTTTAACGGGCGCTTCAATTTTGGTGGTACACTCGAAAGATTTGTCCCTCTTTTACTGTCGGGCTTAGCATTTGCCGTGGCTTCTCAAGCTTCTGTCTTTAATGTGGGAGTAGAAGGGCAGCTCTACTTTGGGGCCATTGTGGCCGCCTACTTCGGGTATGTCATCGTAGGTCTACCTAGTGTCTTACATGTGGCTTTAGTCTTGCTTCTGGCTGGCCTAGCCGGTGCAATATGGGCGTTCATCCCGGGGTTCCTCCGTGCTACATGGAGGGTGAATGAGGTTTGTACCACGATCATGCTCAATTATGTTGCCATCTTCTTTACCAGTTACATAGTCAACCATGTCTTTAAGAATCCCAATATTGGAGTGCCCCAAACCCCAACCATACAAGACAGTGCCCGCTTGGCGCGGATTATGATGCCCAGCAGGGCTAATACAGGGATCTTTATTGCTCTGGGGATGGTAGTCTTCTTTATCTGGTTGATGGATTATACCACCATAGGTTACAAGATTAAAGCTGTAGGCTTTAATGCCCATTTTGCCACATATGTGGGTTTTCGTTCTCGCTGGATTATGATTGGAACGATGGCCTTGAGCGGCCTCATTGGAGGAATTACAGGAGCCATGCAGGTCATTGGCATCCATGGCTACTTCCTCGACAACTTCTCGGTGGGTTACGGATTTGATGGAATTATGGTGGCCTTGCTGGCCAGAAACAATCTCAAGGCCATTCCTTTTGTAGCCTTTTTCTTGGCAGTCCTCAAATCTGGGGCCATCGGTATGGAACGATTTACTGGCATTCCCCGGGAGTTGATAGGAATCATGGAGGCTGTGATCATCCTCTTCGCAGCAGCCGAAGCATTAATTGTAATTAGAAAACGAGTCTCCTTGGGGAAAGGGGGGGCTGAGGTTGTTTAGTCTTTCGGAGATCTTCACGCTGACTCTGATCCGTGCAACAGTTCGCATGTCTACTCCCATTCTGCTGGCCGCCCTCGGTTTGATTGTCACAGAGCTGGCGAACATTACCAACATCGGCGTGGAAGGCATCATGTTAGTTTCAGCCTTCATTGCGGTGGCAGCAAGCTATTGGTCTGGAAGCTGGGTTGTAGGGATCTTGGCTGCGGTGGTGGCTGGTGTACTTATCGCGGCTTTGATGGCCCTCATTCACCTGAAGTTCAAGGCCGACGTATTTGTAGCAGGTATTGCAATCAACCTATTTAGTCTGGCTTTCACTAGATTCCTGCTGAAGAACTGGTTTGGGGTGGCCGGCTCCTTTTATAGCCCTAGGATATCGCCCATACCCAGGATCAACCTGAGCTTTTTGCAGATCCATCCAGTTATTGATACTCTCTTTAATAATTACAATCTCATGGACTATCTAGCCATAGTCTTGGTTTTCGTGTTCAACTTCCTAATCTACAAGACAGTCTGGGGTCTGCGCCTTCGCTTCACTGGAGTCCACCCCGCAGCCGTGGAAACCGGGGGTATCAGTGTGACCACGAAAAAGCTGCAGGCTCTCTTGATTAGTGGCGTTTTGGGAGGTTTGGCTGGAGCTCATCTTTCCTTGGGCTACACGACACAGTTCATTGAGAACATGACCAATGGTCGCGGTTTCATTGGTGTCGCTGCTATGTACTTTGGAGGAGTGGCGCCCATCACTACGTGGTTGGCGAGTCTTTTCTTCGGATTCACTGAAGGCGTGGGTGCACGTTTGCAAACTATGGGATTTCCATCCCAATTTATCTTAATGATGCCCTATGTTGCAACGGTCTTTGCCATTACCTTCAGTATGATTCGTCAACAGAAGAAGCTAACACAGAAACAACCGTTCTAAAGGGAGGAATTGTGTCATGAAAACAAAGATCATTCTCGATGTAGACCCCGGACATGATGACGCTGTCGCGATTTTGTTGGCCGCCAAGCACGAGAGTCTAGACTTGAGGGGAATCACGGTGGTGGCTGGCAATCAGGTGTTGGAGAAAACGGTACAGAACACGCTCAATATGTGCAGTATGGCAGAAATCGACGTTCCTGTGTATGCTGGTCAAGCCTCGCCATTGTTCCGAGATCAAGAGGTTGCAGCGAATATTCATGGAGAATCGGGACTCGATGGACCCCAGTTCCCAGAATCAACGAAGCAAGTTGAAGCCCAGGGAGCTGTGGATTTCATCATTGAGGAATGCCTCAAGTATGACAAGGAACTGGTCTTGATTCCTACGGGACCACTCACGAACATTGCATTAGCACTCATAAAAGAACCTCGCATCAAGAAGGGAATCAAGGAAATCGTCTTAATGGGCGGGGCCTATGGCTTGGGGAACCACACGCCATCGGCTGAGTTTAATATCTATGTTGATCCTGAGGCAGCCCATGTCGTCTTTGAGAGTGGCTTGCCCGTGACTATGGTGGGCCTTGATCTAACCCATCAAGCCAAGGCGTATCCCCATGTCGTGGAACGCATTAAACAGATCAACTCACCAGTTGCCAAGGTTGTCGTGGAACTACTGGAGTTCTTTGGCTTCACCTATGAGCGAGTATTTGGTTTTGAGGCTCCACCTTTGCATGATGTTTGTGCTGTGGCCTATGTGATCGACCGCAGTCTCATCAAGACCCGGAAGCTCCCCGTTGTGATAGACACCAACAAAGGACCTTGTTACGGTCGGACTGTATGTGACTTCTATGGAGTGACCGGGAAACCAGCAAATGTAGATGTGGCTTTGGAGCTTGATCAGGATAGATTTTGGGATCTCTTAATTGAGACTCTTCAAAAATACTAGGTGGTGACCACATGGCTGACATTTTACAGGCCACACTTGATCAGAACCGCAACAAGTATCTGGTCCTCCTGCAGGAACTAATCCGATGCGACACTAGCGTGATCGGTCATGGTATTGATGGTGGCCGCGAGCTCAAGGGCCAGGAGATGCTGGCTGAGCAGATTAGGAAAATGGGTGGTGTTCCTGAGTTTTTCGAAGTCAAAGAAGATGTCATTCAAAAGGGAATCAAGGAACATGGTGAGGGTAATCCTGGTCACAACTATACCGATAGACCCAACTTGCTGGGAACTTTCCGGGGAAGTGGTGGTGGCAGGTCCATCATTCTCAACGGGCATGTGGACACGATGCCCTATGGGAACCGGGATCTTTGGAACTTTGACCCCTTCAGCGGTGCAGAGGTGGACGGGAGAATCCTCGGCTTGGGAAGTACGGACATGAAAGGCGGCTTGATGGCAGCCCTTGGGGCCGTTGATCTTGTAAAGTCGTCTGGTTTAACTCTCAAAGGGGATGTCTATTTCCAAAGTGTCATTGATGAAGAAGGTGGTGGCAATGGCACGTTGGCTTTTGCTGTTCAGGGGTGTCAAGCCGATGCCGCGGTGGTATGTGAGCCAACGGACTTGCATCTTCAGGTAGGACACATGGGATTTTTGTTCTATACATTCTCCTTCCGAGGCAAAGCGATCCATTCCGGTCGCAAATGGGAGGGGGAAAATGCCATTGATTATGCCATCAAGCTTATTGCCCGTCTTTATGAGTTAGAGCATCGATGGCTCATGAATTACAAGCATCCTCTCATGCCTCCACCAACCTTAAATGTGGGAGAGATTCACGGAGGAGAGGCAGGCTCTACTGTTCCACCGAACTGCCAGTTCAAGATTTGTGTCCACTACTATCCGGGACTTACAAAAGAAATCATTGAGAGCGATATCTTGAAGGAAGTAAGGTTGCTCGAAGCGTCGGAACCATGGTTACAAGAAAACCCCGTTGAGATAGAGATGTACCAAGAAGGCAAGCCATATGAAATCAACGTTGAACACCCCTTGGTGCAAACCGCCGAGTCCGTTCTTCCTGAGGGCAAGATCATTACTGCTTCTCCAGCGGGGAACGATGCCCGCTTGCTTCAGAACATTGCCGGGATCCCCACAATTGTTTTTGGTCCTGGTCAACCCAAGGATGCCCACAGCATTAACGAGTCCATCGGGGTAGAAGACTATTTGACTGCGATCCGTGTGTACGCCAATCTGTTAGTAAAATGGTGCGGAGTAGATTCATAAGGAAGGAGAATGGTAAATGAAAAAAGTCTTATTGGTCGGCGAAAGCTGGGAGATTTTCTCCATACACCAGAAAGGGTTCGATGCGTTTTTCACTACAAAGTATGATGAGGGTGCCAAGTGGCTTATTGAGGCTCTGGAAGCGGGAGGATACCAAGTTGACTATATTCCCAACCACCACGCTCCCAGCAAAGTTCCAACGACGTTAGAGGAACTTCAGAAGTACAGTGTTATCATTCTCAGTGATGTTGGAGCAAACACGCTCTTGCTGCATCCTGATACCTTCGAAAGATCTATAGCAACTCCAAATCGCCTGAAACTCTTTAGGGACTATGTGGACCAAGGCGGAGCTTTCCTCATGGTTGGTGGTTATCTGTCTTTCACTGGCATTGATGGTAAGGCCAAGTATCGGCATAGTCCTGTGGAAGAGATATTGCCCGTTACACTTATGGAATACGATGATCGAGTGGAAGTCCCTGAGGGGTTATATCCCACAGTGGTTCATGCCGAACATCCAGTAGTCCAGGGCTTGGACGCTACTTGGCCCATGCTCCTTGGGTATAACAAGTTGGCTCCAAAGGCTGAGGCAGACGTACTTGTGAGCGCAGAGGAAGATCCCATCTTGGTCGTTGGTTCGTATGGCAAGGGTAAGACAGCTGCCTTTGCGTCGGACTGTGCACCGCACTGGGGTTCTCCTGAGTTTGTCCAATGGAAACAGTACAATCAGTTTTGGCAGCAGTTAATTCATTGGTTAGAATACTAGATTAATTATGGGGGCTGTGGCAAAATGAAGGTAAGTGAGTTCATCTTGCCCAGCCTCTTCTTGATGCAAGCTATGGGTCAGGGCAAAATCTGAGCTATAGAGGATGGGGCCAGGCATGGGACAAAACGTATCGAGAGTACGCCAGGTCAACAGAGCAGTCTTTACCATATCCGGAATCATGGCTTTGGCCTTGATCGGTGATTCTTTGCTTTACTCCGTTTTACCAATCTATGCAGATGAGCTTGGAATCCCTTTGGTAATGGTGGGGGCCATCTTAAGCATGAACCGTTGGATTCGCCTAATTTCCAACCCCTATGCGGCCAAGACCTATGGCCAGCAAACGGTGTTCAAACCTGTTTTCTTTTCCATCCTGGGAGCTACTGCTTCCACAGCGCTGTATGCCCTCGCCCTGGGGGTTGTAAGCTTTTTGCTGGCCCGGGGCCTGTGGGGATTTAGTTACTCCTTTTTTCGTTTAGGAACGCATTTGGTTGTACTTCAGACGAGTCGCCCCGTCTTAGGTCTGGCTATGGGAGTGACCCAAGCAGTGTCTCGTCTCGGTAGCGCCTTTACCGTTATCACAGGTGGAGTTTTGATCGACCTCTTGGGATACCAAAATGGCATGCTTCTCTTAGCTTCTCTGACAGCTCTGGCTCTTCCTCTGGCCTTTCTTCTCCGTTCCCAAATGAAAACAGTTTCCGTCGACCAAGAGGGGGAGGATGGGCAAGGGGAGAATGTTTCGGGGAATAGGACCCTTTCCACCCTGTTTTGCCTGGTGGCAGCTTTGGTCACCCACGTTGTGGGAGATGGGCTTGTGGCATCGAGTTTGTCACTTCTCTTACGAGAACGTATCATGTGTTAACTCTCGAATTGAATTAGCTTTTTTTCTCACGGTCTTTTGGGCAGTTTTGACTAGAGGA
>JAAZLY010000216.1 GCA_012799115.1 Bacillota bacterium | reverse complement strand
AATGCAGCTGGCGGTATTGATGGCATTATGCTCTCTATCGAATGGGAAGATGGCATGCTGTCCCCAGCTATTGGACGTACTGGCGTGCAAAAGCTACTATACTCTGACAACGTCGACGCGCTCATTGGAGACCACTCCAGCGCAACCATTATTGCAACCGATGAGATGGTTCGTGAGTATGGCTTGCTTCAACTCGGTATGGGTAGTGCAATGCAAGTAACCGCCCTTGGTAATCCTTGGATCGCCCGCGTGCGTGAACCAGACAATCTAACAGCCCGCGTTTTGCTTAACTACATCACCGAAACCCTTGGCTACGACAAGATCGCTGTTTTCTACGTAAGTGACCAATTTGGTTTTGGCGGCAGAGACGTGACCCTCGAGACCATGAAGGAAATGGGACTTGAGCCTGTCTCCGTAGAATCCCATAATCCTAATGACAAAGACTTCTCTGCTCAACTTCTTGCTTTCAGAAACGCTGGCGCCCAAGCCATCATTGCCTACTCAGCACCGGTGGAAGTCGGAGTATTTCTACGCCAAGCCAAACAGCTCATTCCAGACGTGAAAGTATTCCAAAGTAGCGTTGGGGCAACTCAAACTTCTATGGAAGTAGCTGGAGATGCCGCGAACGGAACGTACGCAGTAGTAACCTATACAGAAGATAACCCCGATCCAAAGGTTCAAGAGTTTGTAGCTGCACACGTAGCCAAGTACAAAGATGTTCCATACGACTTCTTTGATCCACTAGCCTATGACGCAATTTACATGCTTGCTGAAGCTATCCGGATCGCTGGAACGACGGACCGCGCCGCAGTACGTGATGCGTTCTTTACCATCAAGGGCTTCAAGGGCGTGACTGGTCTTGAGTACAATGTCATGCCTAACGGTGAGACCATTAACGAACTTCTACTTGTAGAAATCGTTGACGGCAAGCACAGAGTGGTAGACCGGGTTCAAGGTAACTAGGTACGTAAATTGTTCTAGACCCAGGGTAGCGCCCTGGGTCTAGACTAGGCTTATGTCTAGTTTGAGCCAAACTGTTTGTGCCCTATTGGGGAAAGGATGGTATTCATAATGAGTTCCTTGATTCAACAGCTTGCTAACGGCGCTGCCCTAGGATGTATCTATGGTCTAATTGCCCTAGGTTACAGCTTCATCTATAATGCCATAGGCCTTGTAAACTTAGCTCAAGGAAGTTTTGTCATGGTGGGTTCCTTCATCTACGGCGTTACATTGATTAATGTCATGAAGCTCCCACATGTGGTGGCCTTCTTTGTCTTGGTTGTTGCCATGGCCATATTTGGCATCATTTGTGAGATGATCTTTTATCGGCCCCTGAAAGACGCCCATATTCGTACGATCCTGGTGGGTCTTGTGGCTTTAGAACTACTTGTTGGTAATCTTGCCATGATCATCTGGGGTCCTTATCCCAGGGGTACATCAGGCCCATTTGGTCATCGACTCTTGATGATTGGCGATATCTCCATTTCGTACCAGAACATTTTCATTATCTCGATTACATTATTGCTTCTAGTGGTTCAATCTGTGTTTTTCAAGAAGACCACGCTGGGGAAAGTTATGCGGGCAGTTGCGCAGGACCGTGATACCGCAAGGCTGATGGGCATTGAATCAGATCTAATTATTTCTGCTACGTTTGCCTATAGCTCCATTTTGGGCGGTATTGCTGGGATGCTAGTGTCTCCTCTCTTTGCCATCGAAACGGGCTTGGCCCAATTGGGGTTTAAAGGTTTTGGTGCTTGTGTCATTGGTGCCTTCTCCAACATCATCGGTGCCTTTACAGGGGGTTTAATTCTAGGTGTAGCTGAGATTATGGGTGCGAGCTATGTTTCGTCTGTATACAAAGACAGCATTGTATATCTGCTAATTATTGCCTTCTTGCTCTTTAGACCACAAGGTCTGTTTGGAAAGAAAAAAGAGCATGGTGGCTTGTGAGTGAGGATGAAAAAATGGAAAAAAGAAACCGAAATACCATTTTGTTGGTGTCCCTAGTTCTTCTTGCCATCGCACCGTTTCTTTTCAACAACCCCTACCAACGCTTTGTACTCAATAACATTTTGGTCAATGTGATCCTAGTTATCGCTTTGAACTTCATCCTGGGGTTTGCAGGTCAGGTGTTCCTAGGAACGATTGGTTTTTTCGCCATCAGCTCCTACGCCACAGCCCTTGTTACGACAACATTGGGCTTAGGTTTCTGGTGGGGGATGTTGGCCTCCATTGTTACAACTGCCCTATTAGCCTTACTTCTAGGTCTGCCTACCCTCAAGCTGAGTGGCTTTTACCTAGCTTTGATGTCAACAGGTTTCATTGTTGTCACAACAGATGTGCTAAAGAACTGGAGCTCTGTGACAAATGGGGTTTGGGGAATTGCCAGCATACCGCGGCCAGCTATACTTGGCAAAGTCTTTTCGTCGGACATTGATTTTTATTTCCTGAGTTTTGTTATAACTTTCGTACTCGCCGTGATTGCCATTATCATTGAGGACTCTCGTTTTGGACGAGCATTTAAGGCGGTCAGAGACGATCAGTTAGCTGCTGAGACCATTGGAATCAATCCCCTGAAGGCGAAGTTACTCGCCTTTTTACTGTCAGGGATCTACATTGGCGTGGCCGGTTCGCTCTACGCTAGCTATCAGAATTTTGTTAGTCCCGACGTCTTTAACCTCCAACAAAATACCTTGTTTATGTGTATGTTGGTCATCGGAGGATTAGGTTCTGTACCAGGCGCGGTCATTGGCGCTACCATGTTAACGAGCTTAACCGAAGTACTCCGCTTTATGAAAGAGAAGTACCTTCTGGTCTACGCCGTCGTTATCATTTTGACACTGATCTACCAACCGGGCGGTTTTGTGGTCTTCTT
>JAAZLY010000215.1 GCA_012799115.1 Bacillota bacterium | reverse complement strand
GTATTAGGGTGCGTTTTTTTGCTTGACGACTACGTTTGAGCCCCATTGTTCTACTGTTCACAAGCTCCCCAGGCATCTTAGAGTCAATTTCCCATGCCATATCCCACTACTTCCTCCCGACGCAAAACCCTTACCCCCGACCAGTATAGAGTGACCCTGGGGAAGGTTACCGATTCCGATGTCTACGGAGCGTGGATTACCCTCGCCGAGATCTTGCTCCATGATAGAGTCGAGGTGAACAAAATGGACACAAGACGAAAAAGGGAGCTCTTAGAATCCTATAAGTCTAGGCGCCCTGAAATGGGTGTAATCTCTTACCACTGTAAGGAGACTGGCGATGTGTTCCTAGACACTTCTAGAGATACCAAAGCTAGCTTTAATAGCACGAACTTCAAACTATCCGGTGGTTCGCACCCTAACAAACAGTTGCAGATGCTGTGGAACCAGTATGGCTCTGAGGCCTTCGAACTCTCCATTGTTAAAGTGCTAAAGTACAAGGACCCTCACGAGGACCATGCAGCAAAACTGGAAGAGCTAATCAACCAGTGTCTAGCGGAAAATCCCCAGGCAAGGAGAGTATGGCGATGACACGGACATGTATTCTATCCCCCACAAGGCGATTAACTGAGGAGGAGCAAGCCCTAGTCTGGCACAAGCCGTCCTCCCATATTGAGAGTGCCGCCGAAAACCGGATCACGCAAGAAGTCATGAGAAATTGGTCACGTGGTGAAATGAAGATCAGTACAATCTTGTTGGAGGGGGACGCAGGTTCAGGGAAAACCCAGCTTGCCAAAGCCCTCTCCGCGAACTTTAACCTGCCTTACACCAAAGTAACCTGCTTCGCTGATATGGATAAGTCCGATGTACTCGGTTCCATTCTGCCAGTCATATCAGGAGACCAGAAATCAGGTGCTGTGGAGTATCAGTACTACCCATCGGAAATTGTCCGGGCCTATGAGAAGGGTTGGCTCCTAGAAATCCAAGAGCCTACAGTGATTCGAGACGCCGCCGTTTTGATGGCTCTGAACTCTGCATTGGAACCAGATGGCAGCCTAAACCTGCCAAATCGCATCGCCCACCGACATCCTGACTTCATTGCTGTGATTACAACAAACCGTGGCTATCAGGGTAACCGTCCCTTGAACGAAGCCTTGCGCGATCGTGTACAGCATGCAGAAAAGCTCGATTTGCCCCCCAAAACAGTCATGATGCGGAGGGCCGAAGCGAAGACAGGCTGTCATGACGAAGAACTTCTTTCCCTTTTGGCTGACACCATCATCCTACTGGATAATACGGCCCGGGCTCATGCAATCAAGGGGGTGGCCGGAATGCGCTCCTATATCTTCTGGGTTGACGCTGTCGCCAGAGGCACTTCGGTAAAGACCAGTCTCTATCACAAGGTCCTCTACAAAATCACGACGGATCCACAGGAGCTCGCAATTCTAGAACAGGCCCTAAAGGACTCCGGCTTAACGGACAAACTTGAAGCACCTCCTAGCATGACTCGCTCTTCGGCAAATGAAGAGAACTCGGTGATGGAACTTCATATTTCCGATTCCGGGGACTACCTTGAAGATAACGCAGACTGTGCCAACGAAAGCGCTATCCGGCTTAGAAAATCTCCAGACAGCGATGGACACTCCGATGCAAGTAGTGATGAAATTGGGACTGAAGCTAGCAAGGATAATGCAGAAGATGGGATCCCTTCCTATCATGATCTTGATCGCTCCATGATCGACGACGTGGATGAGAAGGAGTTTCGGAGACAACTAAACGTAGAGGCCCGGCAAAGTGTTCAGGGAACCTTCCATGGGAATATTAAGCTGATTGTGCATCGTCCCGAAATCACTGAGCAACACCGCAAGGAGTACGATGACATGGCAGCTCAGCTAAGAGCTGTCATTTTCGAGCTCATCCGCAAGACAAACCCTTTGTTAGAACATGAACTATCTGCTGGATTTTCTAAATCAAAGCTCTACGGCACGAAATTCTGCGCAGATCAAATTGCTTCTATGGATCTTCGGGTTTTCGCCCGCAAGCTACCACCGACCGAAGAACCTTCCCTGGCGGTTGCACTTCGTATTGACGAATCAGCTTCCATGTCAACCTTTGGTCGCTTGGAAGCCGCAAAACAGGCAGCAGTCGCCTTGTATGAATTCTGTGTGGGATGTAACATTCCTATCTTGATCTATGGGGATACGGCAGATCGCTCTAGGTTGGAGCAAATGTCCATTTATTCTTATGTGGATTTTGCGAGCAAGGATCCAGACGAGAAGTACGCCCTCATGAACATGCAAGCCCGTAGCAATAACCGCGATGGCATGGCGCTACGAATCATCGCAGATCGATTGCTTCAAGCTCCACAAAGCACGAAACTGGTTATCAGTATTAGTGATGGACAACCCAAAGCTATGCCCGATTACACTAGTGAAATCGCAGCTAGAGACATGAAAAACACCTTGTGCGAATATAGGCACAAAGGTGTTCAGTTTCTGGCAGCCGCCATCGGCCAGGACAAAGAGGCCATTTGCGAACTCTACGGTGCAGAAAACACGTTGGACATCACCGACTTAAAGCAACTTCCCACGAGGTTAGTCCAAGTCATCGCAAGGCTACTGTAATATGGTATACTAGGTGGAAACGGAGGTGAAGACATGGATTGTGTAAAAATCGGCAGGCTCATCGCAAAACTCCGCAAGGAGCAAAACCTTACGCAAAAGAACATTGCTGATGCACTAGGTATTCAAAGCAAGACTGTGTCTAAATGGGAATGCGGTTTAGGTTGTCCCGATTTATCGTTGTGGCCTGAACTGTCTACCATTCTTGGTGTTGATATGAAGCAGATGATGGAAGGCGAGATCACACCAAACAAGCCAGACGCCGGCAATATGGAGAAAATACGTTTCTATGTCTGTCCCTCCTGCGGGAATGTCTTGGTTAGCACAGGAAGTGCCTCTATCTTCTGTTGTGGAAGAAAGTTGGAGCAAACCTTGCCCCTGGATACACCTGCGCTACCCAAGATCACCTTCGAAGAAATGGACACAGATTACTTCATCACGGTAGATCATCCCATGACCAAGGAACACTATTTATCCTTCGCCGCCTATGTCAAGGGCGATCGGATCAATCTCATCCGTCTATACCCGGAGCAAAGTCCAAGCTTCCGCTTCCCCATGAATACCGGGGGGAGACTCTTTCTCTATTGCATCCAAGATGGGTTAATGGCATACTCCAACAATCCGGCTTGACTCCTCACACACAGTAGGATGACACTGACAGGTCAACCTGCATCAATCCAGTTCGCCTAGGATGATGACAGAATTGTACTCGGTAATGGCTAGCTGATCGCCTCGAGGTGACCAAGCTAGAGACTGTAAGCCCAACATCCGCCCAGGATACACGTAGAGGACTTCCCCGTTACTACTATCCCAGATGTGTATCGTACCACTATGGCTGCCCCCTGCCAGATAACGCCCACAAGGGGACCACTCTAGGGCGGTAACTAAGTTTTCATCGCCAACAAAGTCCCTTACGATCTGATCTGTTGCTAGATCCCATATATAGATTCTACGATCGTGACCAGAGCTTGCCAAATACTTGCCATCGGGAGACCAGGCGAGGGATTGTACCCAATCGGTGTGTCCTTTGAGTTCTTTGATTTTCTCGCCTGTTATGCCGTTATGGACATGTATCGCCTGATCATAGCCCCCAAAAGCCACCTGCTCACTGTGTGGAGACCAAGCCACGGTCGTAATCCATCCTTGGCGATTTTGCATACCCACTACTTGGGTTCCAGTGGGCACATCCCAAATTGCGACAGTCTTGTCCCAACTGGCACTCGCAAGCCGCTTACCATTTGGCGCCCAGCTCACTGAAAGAACGATGTCTTCATGGCTAACAGAATGCATCCCAACGGCAAACTCAAAACCCTTCTCATGGAGAAATGGTCTCTTGATGCGTTCAGTGAAAGCACCAAGGTACTTGTCCTCGCTCACGTTCCAGACACGCACTAATAAGTCATGTCCCCCACTGGCTAGATACGCGCCATCTGGTGACCACGCCAAATCTTCCATGGGCCCGCTATGACCGGGAAGGAGTTGAGACCGTTCTTTTCGTGCATCGACATCCCAAATCCGGATGATCCTGTCTTCCCCTCCCGAGGCCAGAGAATCTCCCTGAGGTGACCAAGCTAGGGCGGTAACCGCACGGGTATGGCCAGCAATTCTGAGTACATTCTCCCCTGATTCCGCAGACCAAAGATTAATGATGCCTTGATATCCTCCACTGGCTAGCAAGTGTGATTCCTTGCCCCAACTTAGTGCAAAGATGTTTTCTGCCGTATGGATGCTTTGTACCC
>JAAZLY010000214.1 GCA_012799115.1 Bacillota bacterium | reverse complement strand
TTGCTGCTCACTTTGTGGCTCCAGCTGCCAGGAATTAGCCGGTAGGATCGCAAAGGGGGAGGCTAGCAGGGACGACTGCATCTTGGACAACTCCCAAGTGGAGCTCTTGCTTAATGGGGCTGCACTACCGATGGTGCCCTTCGTTCAAGCAATCCTGAAAAATGCAGTCTTAGGCGTGGTCAAGGAGCTTAACGGTTACCGGGAACATAGTGAAATTGTGGTGCGGTTGAAACCATGAGCTACGCTAGGAGATTTACGTCCAAGAAAAACAAGGTCACTCTAGAAGATGGGATTATCGTCAAGCGTCACCAAAATCACGACGCCCTCTTGCGTGAAGCGAGCATCCTAGAGCACTTGTATCAAGGGGGGCTTGCGGTACCAGTTATCCTGGGCCTCACTGAGGATGCTCTGAGGCTCGAATATGTGGAAGGCCCCACCTATGTCGACCTTGTGGATACTCTAACCCCCGCACAGGCCGGGGCCCTGGTGGATTGGCTCGCCTAGTATCACCGCCTTACTAGATGTTTGCGCGGCGACTGTAACCTGCGCAACTTCTTGTGGTCTAAGGGAAGGTGCGTAGGTGTGGACTTTGAAGATGAATTAGAGCAGGGCGAAGAAGAGACTGATATGGGAAAGATCCTGGCCTTTGCTGTGACCTATAATCCTTCCTTCACGATGGAAAAAGAACATAGTGCCCGCCTCTTGCTCCAGACTTTTTGCCAGACCGGTGGCGAGCCCGGGAAGATTAAAGTCGCCTACTTGGCTGAGATCGTCGCCATGAATCAGAGACGAAACGGTGAGGCAATATGCCTACAATCAGCCGCTTCGTTTTTTGACGAGCTCCTCTAGGAAAAGATCCAAAAGTAGCCAAAGGATTCTTACCTTGAATGCATAATAATAATATGTTGATTTGTAAATACTACGATAATTATTTCACAGGAGGTCATTATGGGAACCTGTAATTGTAAGACGCCCTGGGATGAGCTGAATGAAGTCATTGAAGCCCATCGTGGTCAGGAATCTGCACTGATCGAAGTGCTGCATAAGGCACAGGAAATAATGGGGTATCTACCCCGGGATGTTCAGGAGGCCATCGCCGAAGGGTTGCGCGTTCCCTTGAATAAGGTTTATGGTGTGGTTTCTTTCTACCATCATTTCTCGGTGGAGCCGAAAGGTAAATACCAAATCGCTGTCTGTAATGGAACCGCCTGCTATGTCAAGGGTGCACCTGCCGTCATTAGCAGCCTAGAGGAAGAGTTAGGTATCAGAGCCGGTGAGACCACACAGGATGGTAAGTTCTCCTTAGCAGCGGTGCGTTGCCTCGGAGCTTGTAGCCTTGCTCCTGTTATGACCATCAATCAAAAGGCATATGGCCTTGTCGACGCCGATAAGGCAAAGGAAATCATTAAGCAATACGAATAGTGAATGGAAGTGGAGGTGAGGGTCCGTGATTAGAACGTTAGAAGATTTGAGGGAGTTCAAGATCCAACAAGAAGAGCGCTCGCGTCAAGAAAAGGCCGACAAGCAGGCTAAGATACTTGTTGGCATGGGAACTTGCGGTATTGCAGCAGGTGCCCAGGAGGTCTATGAGGCGATATGCGATGAGCTTAGACAGCAAGGCATCGAAGATGTTGTGGTTGCCCAAACGGGATGTATTGGCTTTTGCGCTCAAGAACCTTTGGCTGAAGTAATCTTGCCAGATCGCCAGGTTCTCTATGGTCATATTGATGCCGAAAAGGCTCGCAAGATTGTAACTGACCATATTGCTGGCGGTCAAGTCATTACGGAGTGGGCAGTGAACGGCGGGAGCCTTCTTCCTAAGGAGCAACAAGCCGAAGCCGAGATTGTGAACGTCGGCGATGTGCCCTTTTTCAAGACCCAGGTTCGTATTGCCCTCAAAAATTGCGGAGTGATCAACCCCGAGTCCCTCGGCGAATATATAGCCCGGGACGGTTATCAGTCCCTGGCAAAAGTGTTGACGGAAATGACTCCCGCGGACGTCATAGAAGAAGTGAAGAAGTCAGGCCTAAGGGGTAGGGGCGGCGGCGGATTCTCCACTGGGATGAAGTGGGAATTTGCCCATAAACAGCCTCCCGGACAGAAGTATATCGTCTGTAACGCTGACGAAGGCGACCCCGGTGCCTTTATGGATCGTAGTATTCTAGAGGGCGATCCCCACAGTGTGGTAGAAGGTATGGCGATCGGGGCTTATGCCATTGGCGCCAATAAAGGCTATGTCTATTGTCGGGCTGAATATCCCATTGCTGTGAAGCGTCTGAACTTGGCTATCTCACAAGCCAAAGAACAGGGCTTATTGGGTGAGAATATCCTAGGCACAGACTTTTCCTTTGACCTTGAGGTCCGCCTTGGTGCAGGGGCCTTTGTTTGCGGTGAAGAAACTGCACTCTTGGCCTCCATCGAGGGTGAACGGGGCGAGCCCAGGTTGCGACCACCCTATCCTGCAGTCTCAGGACTGTGGGGCAAACCCACCATCATTAATAATGTGGAGACATTTGCCAACATCGCTCCCATTATTCGCAGGGGCTCCGATTGGTTCGGTAGCATTGGTTCAGAGAACAGTAAGGGAACCAAGGTCTTCGCTCTAGCTGGAGAGATTAATAACATCGGTTTGGCGGAAATCCCCATGGGTACGACTCTGCGTGAAGTGATCTTTGACATTGGTGGAGGTATCCCAGAAGGAAAGCAGTTCAAAGGAGCTCAGACTGGAGGCCCATCCGGCGGCTGTATTCCCGCAGAGTTTTTAGATACACCCATCGACTATGACAACTTGGCCAAATTAGGTACCATCATGGGCTCTGGTGGCTTGATCATCATGGCTGAAGATACTTGTATGGTTGACTTGGCTCGATTCTTTTTAGATTTTACCCAAGAGGAATCTTGCGGAAAGTGTCCTCCTTGTAGAGTGGGAACAACCGTGATGCTCGATATGCTGAACCGCATTGTCGAGGGCAAAGGCGAAGTGGAAGACCTAGAGAAACTCAAGGAGCTTGGTGAAAACATCAAAGCGGCATCCCTTTGTGGTCTCGGACAGACAGCACCGAATCCGGTCTTAAGCACCATGCGCTATTTCTGGGAGGAATATGAGGAGCATGTGCGCGACAAGAAGTGTCGAGCTGGAGTATGTACCGCCCTCTTCCAATACTACATCATTCCAGAGAAATGTAAGCGCTGCGGCATCTGTGCCAAGGTTTGTCCCGTCAAGTGTATTAGTGGTGACAGACAGACGCCTTACGTGATTGACCAGGAACTCTGCATTAAGTGCGGAGCCTGTATGGAAGCGTGCCCGTTTGATTCAATTATAAAACAATGACAGAAAGGAGATGTGCGAATGTTAAATGTAACCATTGATGGTCAGAAGCTACAGGTTAAGGAAGGCACAACGATTCTTGAGGCCTGCGAACTTGTTGGCGTCGAAATACCTACACTCTGCCATCTCAAGCACCTTGCACCAGAAGGCTCCTGCCGTATGTGCGTGGTAGAAGTGGAAGGAGCCCGGGACCTAAAGGTTTCTTGTGCCACCGTGTGCGGTGAAGGCATGAACATCACTACAATGAACGAGAAGATTCACGCCTGGCGCCGCTTTATTGTCGAGATGCTCCTAGCCGACCACAATATAGATTGCTTTTCTTGTTCTGATACAGGAAAGTGCAAGCTTTATCAATATGCCTTGGATTACGGGATTCGGGAACCAAGATTCAAGGTTCAACCCCGGGATTGGCAAATTGACGATACCAATCGCTTTTTTGACTATGATCCCCATAAGTGCATTCTCTGCCGTAGATGTGTCAGGGTCTGTAATGATCGCCAGGTGAACCACACCTTAAATCTCAGTGGACGGGGGATTGACACTGTCGTAGGAATGCCCTTTAACGAGCTGTTTATTGACAGTAATTGTGTATCCTGCGGCAACTGTGTTTCGGTTTGTCCCACGGGCGCCTTGGCTACGAAAGCAAGCAAGAATTATCGTTCCTGGGAACTTGCGAAAACCCGCACCACTTGCTCCTACTGTGCTGTAGGTTGCCAGATGGACTTATTGGTGAAGAAGGGCAAAGTCGTTGGAGTAGAACCGGCCGACGGTCATTCCAACAAGGGTCTTCTCTGCGTTAAGGGCAAGTTTGCCTACAAATTTATCGATCATCCCGACCGGCTGACGACACCTCTAATCCGTAAAGATGGTGAACTACAGCCAGCAAGCTGGGATGAAGCCCTTGATTACGTAGTAGACAATCTCCAGAAGATCAAGACCGAAAGTGGTCCTGACGCAATTGCAGGTTTTTCTTCGTCACGGACGACCAATGAAGACAACTATACCTTCATGAAAATGATGAGAGGGGCGATTGGCACAAATAGTGTAGACAATTGTGCCCGTGTCTGACACGCTCCTACGGTGGCTGGTCTAGCCATCACGTTAGGTAGCGGAGCCATGACAAATTCCGTAGCGGAAGTCGCCGATGCCGATGTCATTTTCTTGATCGGATCGAATCCAACAGAGGCCCATCCAGTGATGGGTGCTCAAATCCGTCAAGCAAGAAAGCGCGGTGCCAAACTGATTGTAGCCGATCCAAGAGTCATTGACCTGGCTAAAGAAGCAACTGTGCACCTGCAGCTCACTCCGGGCACCAATATTGCCCTCCTAAACGGTATGATGCATACCATCATTACCGAAGGTTTGATGGATAAAGAATATGTGGAAAACCAAACCGAGGGCTTTGACGCCCTTTGGGAGATCGTTAAGGATTATACTCCAGAGAAAGCTGCAGAGATCTGTGGCATTGATCCAGAAGATCTGAAGTTCGCCGCCAGGCTGTATGCCAGTGGTGAACGTGCACCGATTTACTATTGCCTAGTTGTGACAGAACACTCTACAGGAACCTCTGGCGTCATGTCCATTTCTAACCTTGCCCTGCTCTGCGGCAATGTAGGTAAGTATGCTGCCGGTGTCAATCCTCTACGCGGTCAGAACAACGTGCAGGGCGCTTGCGACATGGGAGCTATACCTGCCATGTATTCAGGGTATCAGAAGGTCTCTGACCCCGACATTCGGGCGAAGTTCTCCAAGGCATGGGGCGTTGAGCTTCCGTCCACTCCTGGTCTAACCAGCATTGAAGCGATGAATAGGGCTGTGACAGGTGAGGTTCGGGCCATCTACATCATGGGTGAGAATCCGATGCTCAGCGATCCCAACACGGCCCATGTGGAAAAGGCCTTGAGGAATCTCGATTTCTTCGTGGTACAAGACATCTTCCTTACAGAGACGGCTGAACTTGCAGATGTAGTCTTGCCTGCAACCTGCTTTGCCGAGAAGGAAGGCACCTTTACCAATACAGAGCGTAGAGTGCAGCGAGTACGCAAAGCTGTTGACGGTCCTGGTGAAAGCCGAGAAGACTGGGCCATTCTGGCAGAGATTATGCGCCGGATGGGCTTTGATCCTGGCTTCACTTCATCAAGGGAGATCATGGACGAGATCGCCAGGTTGACTCCTTCCTTCGGAGGAATCAGCCACAATCGCCTTGAGACAGATCCAGTGCAGTGGCCTTGTCCAACACCGGATCATCCTGGAACTCCGTATTTGCACAAAGGACAATTCTCCAGAGGCGAGCGTGCTCTCTTCAGACCATCGCCATACATTCCCTCAGGCGAACTGCCTGATGATGAGTATCCCATGCTTCTTTCCACCGGACGGTTGCTCTACCATTACAATACACCGACCATGACCGGTAAGACGGAAGAGTTGATGGAGATTGAAGGACGATCCTTCATTGAAATCAATCCGGTTGATGCTGCTAAACACGGTTTGTCCCAGGGAGGAAGGGTGAAGGTTTCGTCCAGAAGGGGCCAAATTGAGTCGGAAGCTCGGGTGACCGAGCGTGTGCCGGAAGGTGTGGTATTTATGCCTTTCCACTTTGCTGATGGATCCGCCAATGTGCTAACCAGCAGCGAAGTCGATTCAATTAGTCAGACTCCTGAGTACAAGGTTTGCGCAGTAAAAGTGGAAAAGGCGACACATCAAAGTGCCTAAGTTTGGTAGTGCAGTGATCCTTGCGGGTGGTAAGTCCACCCGCATGGGTTTTGATAAGCAGCTTCTACAGATGCGAGATCGCTTGATTGGGGAGCACTTGATTGATCTGCTCCAGACTCGCTTTAGCGATATTATGATCTCCAGTCCAACCCCTGAACTTTATGATCAGTCAAGGGTTAGGGTGATCCAAGATGTCTATGAGAATATCGGACCCTTAGGGGGCATTCACGCTGCGCTTCGAAGTTCTAGGAGCGAAGCGGTTTTCGTGATCGCCTGTGACATGCCCTACCTTGAGATTCCCTATCTTGACTTCATGATGGGAGAGCTAGAAAAGGGTAGCTACCATGCTTGCGTCACCCAGCGTGGGGATCACTTGGAGGTGTTCCACTCCTTTCTCCTTCGCCCTGCATTGGTGACGTTGGAAGAGGAACTCTCGGCAGGCAGATATTCGGTACAGCGTTTTACGAGGAAGATTGATGCACTCGTGATCCCTGAAGAGACCGCAAGGCGGTTTCTCCCGGATTGGCGAGCTTTTACGAACCTGAACACACCTGAAGAATATGAAGCATTTCGCGCCAAGTTCAAAGGGTGATTATCGCGGCTTGAAAGGATGGTAGATCGTGGACGTCTATAGAGAATTTGAGATTATTAGGATCGAAGAAAACAGACCAAGTACCGTCCGGGACAAGGTTATTGAAGAGTATGACTTGGCCCTTTTTGTCAATGGCGAACGCTTTGTTGATCTGCTTTGCACACCGAGGGACTTGGAATGCATGATCTATGGTCATCTCTTCGCCGAGGGTGTGATTAGCAGGAAGACAGATGTCAAAGAACTTACGATCAGTGAACACCGGGCAGATGTTGTGCTAGAGGGAAAACCTCAGCCAACCAAGGGAGAGCTCGGGAAAAATATCCTCTTGTCGGCCCAGGAAGTGTTCGATGCGGTAGAGACCTTTCACGATCAATCCAAACTCTTCGCTGGTACGGGTGGAGTGCATAACTGCAAGCTGCAACACAAAAACGGTGAGACCATTTTCATGGAAGATCTGGGCAGGCATAATGCGGGAGATAAAGCTTTGGGCAAGGCCCTTCTAGAAGAGTGGGATCTAAGCCAGGTCTATATGATCACCAGTGGACGGGTCCCAAAGTATATGGCACAAAAGGCGATTAACGCCGGGATCTCCATTGTTATTTCCAAGTCGCCTGCCACGGCCCAATCGGTGGAACTAGCCCGTGCCCATAACCTAACCCTTTGCGGTTTTGTGAGAGGTCGGCGCATGAACATCTACAGTGGACCTGAACGCATTTTGGTTGACTAGGGAGGCCGATCATGATTTCCTATGTGATATACGATGATAGGTGCGATCAGCTTCAGCTCCATGGAGGCTTCTTTCAGGGTTGGCCTAATCCACCCAATGAGGAAAGGCACCGTTCTATTCTGCGCAACAGTTATCGATCGATTGTCGCAGTGGATTCTGGATCGCATGAAATCATTGGCTTCGTCAATGCCATCAGTGATGGAATTCTCTCTGCTTATATTCCTTTGTTAGAAGTAGTTCCATCGTATCAAGGCAGAGGTATTGGCGCGGAGCTTGTCAGGCGTATGCTTGATGAACTGAAGGATTTCTATATGGTCGATCTATGTTGTGATCAGAGCTTGGTCAGCTTCTATGAAAAGTTGGGGATGCAGAGGACCCAAGGGATGATCAGGCGAAATTATCAGTATCAATCTGGCAGGGAACGATAGACCGCAAAAAGTGTGCGGTCTTTTTTTCTTGAGGCGAGGCTTCCCTGAGCCTAGGGTGGAGGAGAAGGGGAGTACTGGCGGGAATAGAGTGAGGACAAAGCTGCGGAAGGAGTCAACCCATCTATGGAATTAGCAGGCGTTGCCGTTGCTCT
>JAAZLY010000213.1 GCA_012799115.1 Bacillota bacterium | reverse complement strand
TTGACAAGGAAAAATGCTAGAGGGGATGTCCCCTCTAACTGCTACGTCTTGAACCCACCCTCGTGCTCATTTAGACTTTGTTCTGCTTCGGCGATCATACGCCGCACCATGTGTCCACTAGCTGCCCCACCTTCACGGGAGGCAATATTTCCCCAATAGCCGGACTCGTAGGCAGGATTGATCCCTAACTCTGTGGCCATTTCAAACTTGAAGACATTCATCGCCTCGGTGGCTTCAGGCATGGGAATGCGCTTTTTCCTCCTGCTTTTCTTGGCCAATTTGGACTTCACCTCCTTCTAACAAAACAGGATGCCTCGCACATTTGCACGGGGCATCCTGGGTCAGTTAGGTATTTAACCTACTGGTTCTGCTGCGGTTCTTGTGGGAAGCCCCCACGAAAACCAGTGGTTCCTGCGCCCTGGCCAACTAAAGATTGCTGAGCAGCGGCGATCATACGTCTTACCATATGTCCACCAACGGCACCACACTCACGGGAAGAGATGTTGCCCCAATAGCCAGACTTGTATTCGGGGTTAATGCCTAGCTCAGTGGCAACTTCATACTTGAACTGATTCATGGCCTGGTACGCTTCGGGTACAACTTTCGTATTCGAGCTTGAAGATCCTAATGCCATCAATTTCACCTCCCTCTTGTCCTGGTAGGCTTAATGTTCCCGGGAATATCACGAGCTAACCGAGTAGACTTCTGGGGAATTTGGAAAAAAGAAAACCAGCTGAAACAGCTGGTTTTCAATCACTATTCATTTTGAGACTATAAGGAAATCGCTTCGGTTGGACACGAATCTGCAGCCTCTTGACAGCATCCTGCAGCTTCGCAGTTGGCGCCATCTTTCACATGTGCGAGCCCATCATCGCCCATTTCAAAGACTGCAGGGCAAATTTCCTCACACAAACCGCAACCAATACACTCATCGGCATTAATCGTTGGATTCACTCGTTCTTCCTCCTCAGTCCCTATAGTTCTTCAAATAAATCCTTACCTACACCACATTCAGGACAAGTCCAATCATCTGGAAGGTCCTTAAAATCTACTCCTGGTGGAACGTCCTGTGTCGGATCGCCAATAGCTGGATCATAGATATAACCACAAACCGTGCACTCCCATTTTGACAACGCCTTCACCTCTTTCCCGATTTTTCCTAGCTTATTCTACCTAAACCAAAAAAATCCTACCGGAACTACTGCAATAATTCCCGAATCGAAGACGGAACAGATATTCCGTAAGAGCTGTACATGGATTCAATGACAGGAGCCGTCAGGTTGATTCCACCATAGATAACAGAGCTTTCAGGTAAGACGGTCTGGATACCGCGGGCCTCGGCCACTGTCTTGATTATATCCAGAATGAAGGTAACCAAATCAAGGCGCACTTCTTGCTCAATTTGCTCAAACTGAAGTTCATAACTTGCAACCAATGCATCAATTTCTTCTTGCGTCTCTAGTGCTTCAGCCTTCGTTTCAATCTCTAAGTACAATTCTTCAGCGGCCACCTGTAAGTCTGCATTCTTGGCATCATATTCTGGATGGGCATAAAACAAAAACTCGAAGTCAACATAACCGATGGTGTTGGCTGAAGCCAATTGAGGCACGAGCAAAGCGACCAATAATACAAGCATAATTCCTAGTGTTTGTCTTCTCAAACTGGACACTCCTTTGAATTTCACTGACATTACTATTCCACCCCCGACATATATTTCCTGCCGTGCCCTTACTTTTCGGGGGTATTGGTCACTAAATCTGCAATCGTCCTCGTTTCCAACACATTAATAAAGGCCTCCTGGGCTTCTTCCCAGACCGGGTGCATAGGACAGTTCCCTTCCCGGGAGCAAATCACTTCACCACTAAGGCACTTTGAAATAGCAATGGGTCCTTCAATGAGTTCAATGACATCCTTGAGAGTAATAGTCGACGGATCTACTTCTAGACGCACGCCGCCGCCAGGTCCACGCACACCCACAACCCAGCCAGGCGACCCTAATTGTGCAATAATTTGGGGCAAAAAATTAACTGGGATTTCCTGTCGACTCGCAATCACCTTCGAAGAGATAAACTCTCCTGGGTACTGAGCCAGTTCTACCAGGGCACTCACCGCATATTCCGATTTTTTAGTAATCTCCACTTACTCCACCACCCAGCCCCGCGAAAAAACCCATTCTGCGGGCTATTTTCTTTCCTATTCCTTACCAAAATTATACTGATATCGAGAACGTCTGTCAAGAAAGACAATGTTTCCTTGGCCCTGCGAATCTGTTAGAATGGGAATAACGAAGAAATCGGGAGGGTCTGACGATGGATCGAATCGGTATCATTGACTTAGGATCAAACTCAGTACGCCTAGTCATTATTGACATTAAGGAAAACGGTGCTCATCATCAGATCGAAAACCTCAAGGAATCCGTCCGGTTGCGTAGTGGTACCGACGCAGAGGGGTTCTTAACAGAAGAGGGAATTAATTCTGCCGCAGAGATGCTCTCTCTTTTTGTCAGGTTTTGCCACGCCAGAAACGTCAAGCAAATCATAGCGGTAGCTACTGCTGCAGTCAGGCGAGCGCCAAATCGAGCTGCTCTGATCAATCGGATAGCCCAGGACACAGGGGTGACCATCCAAGTGCTTTCCAGCGAAGAGGAAGCCTATCTTGGCTATATTGGCCTTGTCAACAGTGTCACCGAGTCCTTTGGCCTCATGGCCGATCTCGGAGGGGGAGCACTAAAACTAGTAGGCTTTAAAGAACGTCTCAACCAGAACACGACGACTCTAGACTTCGGCTCCGTATCGCTCATGGAGAAGTATGGCCTCCAAGATCGCCCCTCACCAGATAGCCTGCGCGCTCTCGAGGCATTTCTAGATGAGACCTTCTCCCGCATTACCTGGCTCCCGAACTACCCGAGACTTATGGGCCTAGGCGGCTCATTCCGTTCTCTCGCACGTGTCTATCGACATCACGTGAACTATGTACCCGATGTCACCCACGGCATTCATATTCCCGCTGAGGCCGTAGAGGAAATCTACACGATGCTAAGCCGCATGGATCTCAAGCAAAGACGGCAAATTCCTGGCTTAGAACAAGACCGGGCTGATCTGAGCGTAACCGGATTTGGCATTATCCACCACTTGCTCAAAGCCACCGGTGGTAAAGAATTGATGGTCAGTGCCAGCAGTCTCAGAGACGGGCTTTTCTATAAGCATACGTATCCGAGAGATCCCATTTTGTTTAGTGTTCTGACACATCACATTCATAATCTCATCGACTATCACAACCTCGACGAGAACCATTTGCGACGGGTTTCGAACCTCGCGGTCATCTTATTTGACCAGCTCGCGCCCCTTCACAACTTAGGCAGTCACGAACGAAGGCTTCTTCTGATAGCAGGCCTGCTCCATGAACTCGGAGCAGTGATTAGTGTGGAGAATATCGAAAAACATACCCTCTACGCAGTCCTAAACTCTCCCCTACTGGGATTATCCCAACGGGAGCGGGTGTCCGCAGCTTATCTGGCGGCATCCCATGATGGGTTAATCCAAACCAATGTAAAAAACTACGTTGAGAATGGACCCATTAAAGAAGAGGATATCATCAGCATCCAGAAACTCGCGCCCTTGCTCCAGATCGCCCATAGTCTTGATCGATCCCGCACAGGGGTTGTTACGAGTCTCCAGGCCAACCTAACCCCAGAAGTATGTGAACTCCGAGTCTTCGGCACGCAGAAACGGGATCTAGAGATTCGAGACGCCCGTAGGCGCGCAGAAATGTTCCAAGAAGTGTATGGAGTTGAGTTGCGTATCGTTCAAGGTTAGACCAGCCGTGGCCACTTGCAAGCATCAAGTAGGATCTCGACGATCTTGGCCAAGCCGGTAGCGTCATCCGTCGTGAAACGGTTCAAGACAGGACTATCGACATCCAAGACACCTAAGAGACGTCCCTCTCGAGTTATCATAGGGATCACCACTTCGGACTGTGAAGCAGCATCACAGGCAATGTGCCCTGGAAAAGCGTGAACATCGGGAACCACAATGGCTTCTCGCCGCGTTGCAGCGGTTCCGCAGACACCTTTGCCAAGTTGTATACGCACGCAAGCTGGCTTCCCTTGAAATGGTCCTAAGACAAGCTCGGCATCCTCTAGCAGATAAAAGCCCACCCAGTTCAGGGCTTCAAGTTCAGAGAATAGTAGCGCAGAGGTATTGGCTAGATTAGCCAACCAATGAGTCTCCCCCTCCAGGAGACTCTGAAGCTGACGCTGTAGGTTCAAATAGTCTGTATTGTACAAAGCTCTCCCCTCCTGCCCCTAAGTATAGCTGAGGAAAGGGAAAAGCGCCAGATTGTGGCGCCCATTTTTTGTGTTACTGAATTGCCATGGCATTGGCCACATCGTGCTTGATTTTGCGCAAGGTCGTAGACGGTTGGTACATCAAGTTATTGTACTCTGTGAGCATGTGTTTCGAGGAGAAGCGGTGTAGCGCCATAGAGATGCTGGCTCGCATCATCTCTTGCCAGCGAGAGCGGTCCTCGTAATACATGGGAATAACCTCATCGAGGAGGACTTCATAAAGCGATAGAGCGTCCACCATCCTTTGCTCTGGTCCCTCGTATCCCCCACCGAATTGCCAGCCTGTCACGCCATGGAGACAGCCCTCCACCCACCAACCATCTAAGACACTGAGATTTAGCACCCCATTCAAGGCAGCCTTCATTCCCGACGTAGCCGATGCTTCTAACGGTCTTTGCGGTGTATTTAGCCAGACATCACAACCCGAGGTAAGGATTCGCCCCAGTTCCATGTTGTAGTTTTCGAGAAAGACGACGCTGTCAGGGAACTTGTAGGCCATCTCCGCGATATTAGCAACAATCCGTTTCCCCCATTCATCCTCTGGATGGGCTTTCCCCGAAAAGACCAACTGAATGGTACGATCTTTCAACAGAGGCTCGATCACATGGGGCTTATGGAAAATCAAGCCACTCCGTTTATAGGCTGCAGCCCGGCGGGCAAAGCCGATGGTGAGCGCGTCCAGATCCAGAACCACTCCCGTTCGATTCTCGATCTCGTCAAAAAGCTTCTTTTTGAGCTGAAGATGTGTCTTCCAAAGGTTACCCTGCACGTTATAGGTCTGCTTGATCTGCTCATGCTGCCAGGTGTCTACATGAACACCATTGGTGATACTGATAATGGGGGAAGCTCCCGGATTGCCCCTCCACATTGCACGGGCGGTAGCACCGTGAAGCTGAGAAACCGCATTCGATATGTAGCTGAGACGCAGTCCGGCCACGGTCATATTAAAAGGATTCCCACCGAGTTGTTCAACCTGGTCATACTCCAAGCCAACCCAAGCTCCCATGTGCTTGAGCAAGCCATGATCATGTTCTTCGTTACCAGCCATCACTGGCGTATGGGTGGTAAAGACGATCTGCTGACGGGTCTCCTCCCAAGCGCGATGAAAGTCTGCTCCCCGAGACATCTTTTCCCGAATGAGTTCCAGCCCCGCGAAGACAGCGTGCCCCTCATTAAGGTGATAAATATCTGGCTGAAAGCCTAGTTGCTTCAAAGCGCGTACACCGCCAATACCCAAAACCATCTCGGCCGCCACGCGTTCCTGCGGAGAGCTGGCATAAAGCTGGCGTGTAATCCAGCCATGAGATGTGTCTGGCAGATCTGTGTCGAGTAGATAAAGAGGTGCATTGCCAAAGGCCTGGGTCTTCCAAACCTTGCAGGTAACCTCCTCACCCCGAATCCAGAGATTCACTGTCACACCTGTATCCTCCAAGTGAGCACGATCGTAGTTCTGTCTGGAATGTTGAGGATAGCCATTCTTGTCTAAGTATTGATCCGAGTATCCCTCGTTCCACAGGATGCCGATCCCCACAAAGGGCAACTTCATATCTCGGGCCGTCTTCAAGATATCCCCTGCTAACACCCCTAAACCGCCCGAGTATATCGAAAATGATTCGTCTAATCCGTACTCCATACAAAAGAACGCTACTTTTGGTTGGGGAATAGCTACCATGTACTATCTCTCCTATCTTTGATGCCTTTTGATCATGTCAACATAGTGTTCAATGAGGCTTGCAGCAGAACCACTTCCTGCCTCGCCATATAGCCTGAATATCGGTTCATCACCATCAGGAACCGCCAGAACCCAGCCGTCATCGCGGCGTTCTTTGACTCCCTCTAGATACAGGGTTCGTTCAGGATCAGAGCTCTCAATGAGTTTGCGCATCACCCGCCCCTTATCATCCCAAGGACAGTGCACTTCGGTCTGGGCAATCGATGACGTTCCCTGCCAGGAACTCAAGGGCGTCTGGGTGGCACTCACGAAGGAAAGGAGCTCGCCGATACTGGCCAGCGGCTCAATATGGGGGAAGATCTCCAGATTGTCTTCTACAAACGAGTTACCCAACTCGTTGGCCACCTCCATCCAAAAGGGAGCCTCCATCTTGGTCCAACACACATCAAGCCCCTGCTCCCGTGCGGTCTCAGCAACTGCTTCAGAAAGGTGGAGGGGCACGGCTATTGCCGTTTTTTCACGCCTCTTGAGGGCATGAACAAATCCCTTCCACCAATCTTGAGTCGAGAGGCGAAGGCCCTTCTCGTCCTGGAAGAACCAACTCTGGTTCTTCACGACGATGGTAGGAACTCCCTCAACTCGGTCCAACATTACACGATATCCGCTCTTGATAAGAAAGTCTCTTACCATCTCTCCAAAGGGATCGGTGGGAGGCTCGACAAGTAAGCCCACCGGAAATTGGGGCGATCCACTGGGATAGTACCTGGCCAGGCGCTGTAGGTATCGTTTCTTCAAGCCGGCTACCTGAATAAAGTCGCCGAGATCCTCAGCCCCAAACCGGGGATAGTCTTCTCGAACGAAAATCCCCTCAAGCTTCCTTTGCTCTCCCTTCGAGAGCAAACGACCACGTTCATCCCAGCACTCCATGAAGACGAAGTTTGGATCAGACTCTGACACGCCCACATGCAAAGCTCCATCTAGACCCATCTCTTGCACGGCAAACCTGGTTATTCGACCTGCCACTTCGCCGCCATCGCGGGTATCAAGCCCACCACCTCTAAGGCCAACAATTAGGGCGCGTTTGGCAAGTTCCGCCACCTTGGAGTAGTCACTGGTGATTAAGACCCTTCTCTGCCGACCGAGGAAAGCAGCATAACTTAACCCCAGCTGGACTAGGGTTTCGGGAGAAAGATTTCCCCTAATATCCCCTGCTATACCATGCTTAGAGAAAATCGGTCTCTGCTCTTGACTGCCCCAGACCAAAGAGTGCCGCAATCTCGTGCCACTTAGTATGATCTTTTCCGGCCATACTTTGACATTGGGAGAAATCGTGGACATTGCACCAACCCGGACCTTCGGGCCAAGGACGGCCCCTTCATAAATCTCGCTTTCCTTTTCCACCAACACGTCTTTCGCCAAGACACAACCCCGCAGTTGGCTACGGCTACCCAACTTCACGCCAGACCAAAGCGAAGTCTGTTTGAGATTGGCATGTGCATCAACCTGGCTGTATTGGCCAATCACTGTGTAGGGCCCCACATAGGCGAAGGCACCAATTCTGGCACCCTTGCCAATGTAGACTGGTCCTTCGATCTTGGCACTCTCATGGATTTTGACATCATCTTCGATAAAAACATTGTTCCCTTGGGGAGTAGGTAACTCTATCTGTACCCGTCCATCCAGGCAGTCTTTTTGAGCCTGTCGATACACCTCTAAGTTACCCACATCGGACCAGTACCCAGAGGCCACATATCCATACAGGGGTGCCTTGCGCCGCAGAAGCTCTGGGAAAACATCTTGGCTAAAATCGACTTTCTTACCAGGACTCACAAGTTCCAACACCTCTGGCTCCAATATGTAGATGCCCGTATTTACCGTGTCACTGAAGACTTGGCTCCATGTGGGTTTTTCCAAGAACTGCTTAATGCGTCCATCCTCTGCGGTCAATACCACTCCATAGCTGAGAGGATTCGCAACACTAGTAAGTACGAGTGTTGCCATGGAACCCTTCGCTTTGTGAAAGTCAATAGCTTCGGTAAGGTTGATATCTGTAAGGGCATCACCGCTCACAACGACGAAGGTGTCATCGAGAAACGTCGATGCGTTCTTGACACTTCCAGCCGTCCCTAAGGGCTCCCGTTCGATGAAGTAAGCCATGGAGACGCCAAAGTCCGCTCCATCGTGAAAATGAGAAGTCACATCATCGGGAAGGTACCAAAGTGTACTGGCCACATCTTTAAAGCCATGTCGTTTGAGGAGATTAAGAATGTGTTCCATCATCGGTCGATTGAGAATAGGGACCATGGGTTTGGGAAGAGTGCAGGTAAGGGGTCTCAGTCGTGTACCTTCACCACCTGCCATGATTATTGCTTTCACGCGCCTGTCCCCCCCTCTCCACAAATGTCCTCGTTAACTGGTATCGATCATAAAACGCCTTGTTTTCATGGGGCTTTGGTGCAACCTGTTTGAAACACTCCACCGTCTGCTTGGCAATCTGACGCCAATCGAATCGTTCCTTGAGATCTTGAGCAGCCCTAGTGTTAAGAGTTTGGGCAAGAGCCTTGTCTCCTAGAATATGAAGAATATTGTCCGCTAGGGAGTTTGCATTACCTGTATAAAAGGTGAGACCATTCTGGCCATGCTCGACGGTCTCTCTGAAGCCTCCAACATCGCTGACGACAACTGGGGCTTGGCCTGCCATGGCCTCTAGGGCAACAATGCCAAATGGTTCGTAGCGACTGGGGAAGACTGCAACATCTGCCAGTTTGTATAGGCTGTTTCGGGTCAAATCATCAACGAAACCAGGAAAATGGACTTTTTCGCCCAGTCCCAAATCCCAGGCTTGTCGCTTTAATTCATCAGACATAGGACCCTTACCCGCGATGATAAACTTAGCCTGGGGTCGATACGAAAGAACTTTGGGAGCTGCCGAAAGCAAGAGATCAATACCTTTTTCAAACACGTGTCGTCCCACATAGAGGACGATTTCCTCCTCTGGTGTAGCCCAGTTGTTGCGCCACGCATCCAGATTGTCATGGACCTTCGCAAAGTCATCTGCCTGCACTCCGTTGGGTATGACACTGAGCTTGTCTTCCGGCACCTGAAAGATCCTTCGGAGCTCTTCGCGCATGTACTCGCTACAGCAAATAACCCGATACGATTCATAGGTAAGCCACCACTCCAGGTCACTAATGTGGCGCTGCAAGTCCGTGTGGAGACCATTGTTGCGCCCCCACTCTGTTGCATGAATCGTGCACACCAAGGGCTTTTGAAAAGCGTGTTTCAGTACCTTTGCACTTGGTGCTACCATCCAGTCATGTGCGTGAATCAAATCAAAATCCACATGATGCAGGAGATCTGAGCCCTTTTGCACCAAGTGGTAGTTCATAAAGTGTACCTCATCCAAAAAATCCATCGGCTTGGGAAAGAATTGGTTAACCCGGTAAACTCGCACCCCACCTACATACTCCGTTTGTTCACTTTCGGGCCAATCCCCTGTGACTACCGACACCTCATGCCCCTCTGCTACCAGCGCTTGGGACAGGTCCGCAACAGCACGAGCCAGACCCCCGACCACTCTCGGGGGATACTCCCAAGTCAGCATCAATATCTTCAATTCAGCTCACCACCTGAAATCTCTCTTTCATCAGGATACCCCGAACGAACCCCTATTATTAGAGAGAAGGAGATTGAGAGAATATCGCCAAATAGAAAATGAGAACTGTTTGAAGGAGCTGACTATGAGAAAATTTCACCAGAACAGACCATCTATCTATCCCTTTGATCCCTGGAAGGTAGTGGAAACCGAGTTCAAGGCAGAGTATAACCACCGTAACGAATCGATTTTCTCCCTCGGCAATGGCTATATGGGCTTGAGAGGAACCTTCGAAGAGGGCTTACCTGAGCACATTCCCTCCACACCCGGAACCTACATAAACGGAATCTACGAAACTGAACCCATTATCTACGGAGAATTCATGGCCAGACAACCCTCCGAATACCAATCGATGATCAATATCACCGATTGGAAGGGACTGAAAATCCTTGTCGATAGTGAAGAACTCTCGATGTTTAGTGGAGTTGTCGAGGATTATTCCAGAACCCTCGACCTTAAGGAAGGCGTTCTAGAGCGCGAGTTTGTCTGGACTAGCCCGAAGGGGCGTTGTCTGAAAATCGTTTTTGAGCGGTTTATTTCCCATGCCAATCAGCATCTCGCTTTTTTGCGCTGCTCAGTCACACCACTCAACTTCTCTGGAACGATCACTCTGCGCTCAACGGTAGATGGAGCAGTCCGTAACTATCACCATCTTAGGGAGCCAGCACTCAAGATTGTCTCCACCAAACTAACCAACGAAAGTGGAGTATTAATCTCCCGCACGAAGAACAGCGGAATTTCCGTTGGCTGCGCCGTCACCCATACCGCAAAACCGGCTACGTCAATCATGGGCTCCTCTTCCCCCCATGGTCTTAACTTTTTAGCTCGTTTTCAGGCAAAAGCCGAGGAGACCATTACATTGGAGAAGTTCATCGCCGTCGGTTCGTCAAGGGAAGTTGCCGAAGAACAGCTGGGTAATTTTCTGGAGCGCTTAGTTGGAAGATGCGCCGAACAGGGCTATGCCCGCGGCCGAAAGGATCACGTGGAGTTCCTTAGGAAGTATTGGGAAGATACAGATGTTGAGATCGAAGGAGATCTTGCTTTACAGCAAGGCATGCGTTTTAACGCTCTGCAGCTACTCCATTCCACAGGGCGCGATGGAAGAACGAATGTTGCTGCCAAGGGGTTAAGTGGAGAATACTATGAAGGCCACTATTTCTGGGATACAGAAACGTACATCATCCCATTTTTCCTCTACAGTCAACCCGGTCTCGTTCGCAAGCTCTTGGAGTACCGCTATAGTATCTTGGATGCAGCAAGGCTCAATGCCAGGCGTATGCGCGACCAGGGCGCCCTCTACTCTTGGCGTACGATCAACGGCCACGAGGCGTCTGGGAACTTCCTTGGTTCCACCGTGCAGTATCACATCAATGCGGCGGTAGCGTACTCAATCCACAAGTACATCGAAGCGACGGAAGATCTAGATTTCTTGGCAGAAATGGGTGCAGAGATCCTCTTTGAGACCGCCCGCTGCTGGGCCCATCGAGGCGTGTTCTTGGAGTCGCGCGGCGGAAAATACTGCATTAACGAGGTTTGTGGCCCCGACGAGTATAAACCAGGGGTAAACAACAACTGCTACACAAATTACATGGCCAAGTTCAATCTAGAGACCGCATTAAGAGCGCGGGATATCTTGATGAAGGACTACCCAGAGGAGTTTACACGTCTCATTAAGAGACTCAATCTCGACGAAGCAGAATTTGCCCTGTGGCAAAAATGTGCTGATCAGATGTACCTTCCCTTTAACGCCAAGCTTGGGATTCATCCTCAAGATGATTCCTTCGTCGACAAGGATCCCATTGACATTGATTCCATCCCCCAAGATGAAATACCCTTAGTAGCCAACTGGCACCCTCTGGTGATTTGGCGCTATCAGTTGATCAAACAGGCGGATGTGATTTTGCTCATGTTCCTCTTGGGCGACCAATTTACTATTGAGGAAAAACGAGCCAACTTCGACTATTATGAGCCAAAAACGACCCATGATTCTTCCCTTTCGCCAGCCATCTACAGTATCATTGCAGCAGAACTAGGCTATGAAGAATTTGCCTACAATTACTTTCTCCAGACTGTCCGCCTCGATCTCGATGATTACAATCGGAATGCTTGGCAGGGACTCCATACCGCGTGCATGGCTAGTTCTTGGATGGGTGTAGTCAACGGGTTTGCCGGTATGCGCACATTCCGGGGAGTGTTGAACTTCAAGCCTTTCTTGCCGGAAAAATGGCAGAGTTACAGCTTTAAAGTCAAGTTCAAGGGCGCACAACTCGACGTTAAAGTTACGAGCAAACACACCTCCTATACCCTATTGCAGGGCGACTCTTGTTTATTTTTCCATTTTACGCAACCGGTTACATTGAGTCGTGGAGAGACAGTTCGCAAGGAGAATACGAATGCCTAAATCTAGAGCACAAAGGGTTCTTGTCCTCTTCATTGTCCTTTGGATCGCCTCCTTTCCCGCACTGGGGCAAGGCCAGGAAATTATCATCCTCCATACCAATGATTTGCATGGAGAGTCCTTGGCGCAAATCGCAACCATGGTAGCTGAACTCCGGGATATCCACCCGGATCTGCTACTGGTTGACGCGGGCGATCTATTTTCGGGAACCCCTGTCTCTAGTGAGTTTGAAGGTAAGGCAGAAGAGACATCGGTCTTGACTTTAGGCTTTAACGCCCTAGCTCTAGGCAATCATGACTTCGATTTCGGACTTGACGCACTAAAGCGATCCTTAAGCTCAGGGATGCCCTGGCTCTCGGCCAATGTCTTAACAAGTGATGGAACTACGCTGGTAACACCCTTTTTCATCAAAGAAGTGGACGGTGTCAGGATCCTGCTCGTAGGGCTCACCACTCCAGCAACACCAAAGATGGCCTTTGCTAGTAATGTTGAAGGCCTAGTCTTCGCTGATCCGGCAGATACACTGCGGGAGATTCTCCGGTCGCAGGAAGGATCGTATGACCTTTGCATTGTCCTATCCCACCTGGGTTATGGCGAGGACTTACTCTTGGCCCAAAGGGTGCCGAACATCACGGCCATCATTGGAGGCCATAGTCATACGATCTTACGCAACCCAGTAAGAATCGGAAATACCCTGATCACCCAAACTGGTTCATCAGCACGCTACTTAGGGAAAATCACGATTCATACCGAAGGAGATTACAGGGCAGAGGGCGAGTTACTGGAAGTACTGGAGACCACACCGCCCCATCCAGCCTTAAAGGCCATCGACGACTTCTATGGAGCCGCCCTAGATCTCGAAATGGAAGAGATCATTGGTTTCGCCCCAAGGGGCTTCACCAAGAACGGGATGGGTCTTCTACTGATGCAGGCGCTTTTAGATTTCAGCGGCGCAGATGCCGCTCTGTACAATGCAGGAGGGGTACGTTCAGGGCTGCCACAAGGCGATGTCAGCAAGGGCGATGTCTTTGCAGTGGAGCCCTTCGGCAACGAAGCGATTGTCGTTACGCTTACCGGACCCGATGTTGCGGAGCTCCTGGCCATCAAGTCTGTCCGGCCAAGTGACTATTATCAAGGACCAAGGCTCATCGATCTAGATCGGAGTTATACCATTGCTACAAGTGATTTCTTGGCTAGCGAGGGTTCAAACTACCCCATGCTCGCCAAGGGCAACATTGTCTATCTAGGTTCCACAGTTCGCCAAGTGCTCCAACAGTACTTGCAGAATAGAGTCCTTGATGCAACAAAAAAAGAAGGCGTCCTCTAGGGGAGGCCTTCTTGGCTTAGCTCTAGCACAAGTCCGACAGCAGATAGTGGTACACAAGTTTGGCTGTGTTAACCAGAGAGTCCACATGCGTTCTCTCAAACGCGTGGGAGGCATCAATCCCTGGACCTACGAGCCCATGGACGATGTCGTGACCTGCCCTCAAGGCCGCGCTGGCGTCGGAGCCGTAGAACGGATAGATATCCACTTGGTACTCAATACCATTTTTCTCAGCCAGTTCAACCAAGTGCTGACGGAGACGAGCATTATAGGGTCCTGTTGAGTCCATAGCGCAAATGGAGACCGTATACTCATCCGTTGTCTGTCCGTCTCCAATGGCACCCATATCAACAGCCAAATACTCCACAACTTCCTCTGGAATGTTGGAGTTACCACCATAACCAATCTCTTCGTAGTTAGAAAAGAGAAAGTGCGTGGTAAATGGTAGCTCCTCCCCATTTTCCTGCATTTCTTGCAGAAGATACAGAAGAACTCCCGCACTGGCCTTATCATCAAGATGTCTGGACTTGATAAAACCGGTGGGCAAGACTTCAACACGGGGGTCAAAGGCCACAAAATCACCGACATTGATCCCCAGTTTCCTCACATCATCGGCACTGTGGACTTTAGCATCGAGGCGTACTTCCATATTGGCCTGGTTGCGCTCTGCAGTCGATGCGTCTTTGTAAACGTGGACCGAGCTTTGGTGCATAAGTATGGTGCCAGTAAATGTATTTTCATCGGACGTAAAGACTTTGCAGTACTCACCTTCCACATGGATCCAGCGTGAGCCGCCGATCATGGTCAAGCGAAGGCGACCGTCAGCCTTAATCTCTTTGACCATGGCACCGAGCGTATCCACATGGGCGGTCACCAAGCGGTGTACGTCCTTGTTCTTCCCAGGTAACGTAGCTATGATCGCACCCTTGCGATTCTTCACGTATGAGATGCCAAGTCGATCGAAAAACACTGCGATATGGTCAATGATCATGTCAGTGTATCCAGATGGACTAGGAATAGAAACCAATTCATTGGTAATCTGTAGCAGTTCCTTTCCGCTAAAGGTTATGGGCAATCTAATCAGCCTCGCTTTCCATGAGGATAACTATTTGACGTTTTTTGGTTTATCCCTTCTACCAGGAAAGAAAACGGATAGTCTCACGTTCTTTTCATCAGACTATTGTCAGGGAGGAGAAAATATGATGAGAAAAGCAGAGCGTAAGCCGAGACGAATCAGAGATGTGCCCATAGAAGAACACTCCACAGCGGCCTGGGCCAATGTGGAGCGAGAAAAGCCAGATTCAAAAGTCCCCGTACCAAGCACTGAAGACATGGAGCTAGCACGGGAATGGGTAAATCATAATCGAAAGTAAACCGATGGGGAGCGTTTGCTCCCCATTTCCCTTTCTCAATAACTCGCCAACCGCAGATATTCCTCAAGACGGGTCTTCGCATCTTCTTCTGCCTTAATAAAGAGCTCCTCCGCTAGATCAGGGAAGGCCCGCTGTAGAGATGAATAGCGTAGCTCACTCATTAAGAACTCTCTAAACGATGCGCTAGGCGTTTTAGAATCCAGAGTAAAGGGATTCTTCCCCTCCTTCGCCAAGAGAGGATTGTAGCGATAGAGATGCCAATACCCTGCTTCCACTGCTCGTTTCTCCTGCAAGATGCTAGAACCCATGCCACTTTGTATTCCGTGGTTAATACAGGGGGAATAAGCAATGATCAGTGAAGGACCAGGATAGCTTTCTGCCTCCAGAATCGTTCGAATAGTATGATTCATGTTGGCACCCAGAGCAATTTGGGCTACATACACGTATCCATAGGTCATTGCCATTCTTCCCAGGTCTTTCTTGCGGATGCGTTTGCCGGCTGCCGCAAACTTGGCCACCGCACCTGTCGGGGTTGACTTTGAAGACTGACCGCCCGTATTGGAGTAGACCTCGGTATCCAACACCAACAAGTTCACATCTTCGCCCAAGGAGAGCACATGATCCAGGCCTCCATAGCCAATGTCATAGGCCCAGCCATCGCCCCCGATGATCCACTGGGACTTTTTCGTCAAATGCTCCTTATGTTTGAGAATTTCCCTCATCCCCGCATGTGCCCCAGACTCTGCATCCAAGAGCTCCACAAGCCGCCTACTGACTTTCTGAGAAGCAAGGGAATCGTTCCTGTTTTCGAGCCACTCGAGACATGCTTCCTTAACCGCTCCCGATATGGTGTCGTCAGAGACAAGCTGCTCCACTAGGTGACGCAGACGCTTCTCAAGCTGTTTTCCTCCCAAACGCATGCCAAACCCAAATTCTGCATTATCTTCAAAGAGCGAGTTGGCCCAGGCAGGTCCCTGACCTGCTTCATTCTTGGAATAAGGAAACGATGGTGCACTGGCCCCATAAATGGACGAACAACCGGTAGCATTGGCAATCAACATCCGCTCCCCGAAGAGCTGGGTTAGCAACCGAATATACGGAGTCTCTCCGCAACCCGGACATGCGCCATGAAACTCAAAGAGCGGAGTGCGGAACTGACTGTTCTTGAGGGTTCGCCAGTCCACGAAGTCCTCCTTGCTCGTGACCTGCAAGGCGTAGTACCAATTGTCTTTCTGTTTGACGATCTCTTGGTCTGCGGGTCTCATTACAAGGGCTTTCTCTGGCGCAGGACACACATCAGCGCAGTTACCGCAACCTGTACAATCCAAAGGACTAACCTGAATGCGATACCCAAAGCCTTCGAGCCCTTTACCAATAGCTTGCTTGGTAGTAAAGCCCGTAGGAGCCTGCGCCATCTCCTCTTGATCTAGCAGAAACGGCCGAATCACGGCATGGGGACAGACAAAGGAGCACTGGTTACACTGAATGCACCGCTCGATCTGCCATTCGGGAATGGTCACGGCAATTCCCCGCTTCTCATAAGCCGTGGTACCATTAGGAAAGGCACCATCTTCCATACCCAGAAAGGCGCTCACGGGTAGATCATCGCCCTCCATGCGCTGCATGGGAAGCTGAATCTCCTCGACAAAAGGTGGCGCACCTTTGGCATCTTCCTCCCGCTCATCACGGAGGTTTGCCCATTCAGGGGGAACCCGTACTTCCTTAAGAGCAGTCGCTCCCTGGTCAATGGCTGCTATGTTCATATCAACAATCTTCTGGCCTTTGCGCCCATACAGTTCAACGACGGATTCTTTCAGAAAGGCGAGTGCTTCCTCCACTGGAATAACCTTGGCCAGTGTAAAGAAGGCCGATTGCATCACCATATTGATTCGGTTACCAAGACCTAACTTGCCCGCAATCGAGATTGCATCGATTGTGTAGAATTTGACTTGTTCCTCTGCTAGCGCTCGTTTTAGGTGCGCTGGAAGATTCTCTTCAAGCTCTTTACCTTCCCAAGGGCAGTTTAAGACGAACGTTCCCCCCTTTTTGATGCCCTTGAGCAAATCATAATTGTTCACGAAAGCTTTGTTGTGACAGGCGATGTAGTCGGGATGATCCACTAGGTAAGGTGCTTTGATCGGGTGCTTGCCAAACCGAAGGTGCGATATTGTGGTTCCCCCAGACTTTTTGCTGTCGTAGAAAAAGTAAGCCTGAGCATAAAGGTCCGTATGCTCCCCGATAATTCGGACCGCCCCTTGATTCGCCCCCACTGTGCCATCAGAGCCTAGGCCCCAGAACTTACAGCTAATCGTACCTTCAGGCGTTACATCCAAGGGATCCCCAGCAGGAAGGGAACTATGACTTACGTCATCTACAATACCGATGGTAAATCGATCAAGTGGCTGATGTTGCTCAAGATTCTCAAACACAGACACGATTTGAGATGGCACTGTATCCTTAGAGCCTAAGCCATAGCGCCCACCGACGATGGTGACGTCTCCTTGGAACTTCTGACAAGCCTTGATCACATCAAGATACAGAGGTTCACCTGCAGAACCAGGCTCTTTGGTTCGATCTAATACGGCGATCTTTCTTACCGTATGGGGCAAGACCCTCAAAAGGTGCTCCGTGGAAAAAGGTCGGTATAGATGGACCTTCACAACGCCCACCTTTTCTCCTCGCCCTTGGAGATAGTCCACGGTTTCCTCAATTGTATCGCAGACAGAACCCATGGCGACAATTACTCGATCGGCCTCAGGATGACCGTAGTAATCAAAGAGACGGTATCTCCTGCCTGTCAATTGACCCAAGGAGTTCATATAGTTTTCCACGATCCCTGGAACTGCTTCATAGAAAGGATTGGCCACTTCTCGGCCTTGAAAATAGATGTCGGGGTTTTGGGCCGTACCCTTCGTTACCGGCCGCTCTGGACTTAGACCCCGCTGACGGAAATCATCGATCGCGTCCCAGTCAATGAGTTTGGCCATTAGGTCGTACTCGAGGGATTCTATCTTCTGATATTCATTAGAGGTCCGAAAACCATCAAAGAAATGGAGGAAAGGTACCTTGGCTGAGAGTGTCGACAAATGTGCAATGCAGGCAAGATCCATCACCTCCTGTACATTTGCCGCTGCCAAGAAGGCAAATCCCGTCTGACGACAGGCCATTACATCTTGATGATCACCAAAGATTGATAACGCATGGGTAGCCAGCGCCCTCGCACTAACATGAAACACACAGGGCAAAAGCTCCCCCGCGATCTTGTACATGTTAGGAATCATCAGCAACAAACCCTGGGATGCTGTGAAAGTTGTCGTAAGAGCTCCCACACTTAGCGATCCGTGCACAGCGCCAGCAGCACCTGCCTCAGACTGCATTTCAACAACCTCAGGCACATCACCGAAGAGGTTCTGCCTACCATGAGCACTCCACTCGTCCACCAACTCCGCCATCGGCGACGATGGAGTAATGGGATAAATTGCACTGACCTCAGTAAAAGCATAGGCTACATGTGCTGCAGCCTCGTTACCATTGACTGTGACAAACTTTTTCACGCTTCGTCCTCCATCCTCTGCAAGGTTCCTCCCTATTATTTGATAAATACGCGTTCTCATACAGGAACAGGGACGAAATTCGGATTCAACGGGGGTTTTTTTTGAAGTTGGTCTTTCGTTTCAAGGCATCGCTACGAAATTCACAAGCGTGTTATATTTTGAAAAAATCCCCATAAAAACGGAATTCCGAGGAGGATAAATGGGGGCATTGGGTAATATGTTACATGAACAACAAGCAAAGGAGGTCGTATTAGTGATCGAGCTTAACAAAGACTCGTGGGAAGAGCATATCCCCAACTCCAGTGGCTGGGCGTTGGTAGACTTTTGGAGTCCAAAATGTGTACCTTGCATGAACCTTATGCCAGACATCAAGGCCCTGGCGGAGAAATACAAGGATAAGTTGGATTTCTATTCCTTAGACACAACCACTGCCAGGCGTTTATCCATGGCACAAGGTGTCATGTCCTTGCCAGTCATTGCCTTTTACCATAATGGAGAAAAGAAACACGAGTTTAGCGGCGAATTTGGCGCTGAAGATGTAGAGAAGAAGATCCAAGAAATTATCGGCTAAAGCTTACCAGAAAGGGAGGTGAATGTATGGAGTTCAAATTAGGTAACATTTTCATCAAAGATTTGCAGTTCGGTTCCAAGACAGAGATCAAGGATGGTACCCTCTTCGTCAACAAGGACGAACTCACCCAGTTACTGCTAGAAGATGAACACCTAGCCTCGGTGGAAATTGATATTGCCCGCCCAGGTGAATCCGTGCGTATCATGCCTTGCAAAGACGTTATCGAGCCTAGGGTCAAACCTGAGCAAGACGGCGGAATCTTCCCAGGCATGGTCAGCAAGATGTTTACCGCAGGTCAAGGCACCACCCATGTACTCAAGGGTGTTGGTGTAGTGACAACGGGTCAAATTGTTGGCTACCAAGAGGGAATCATTGATATGACAGGTCCAGGCGCTGAACTTACACCGTTCTCGAAACTGAACAACCTAGTCATTGTAGCTGAGCCTGCAGAAGGTGTGATCACCTATCAACACGAAACTGCGCTCAGAAAGATGGGTCTTCGGGCAGCAAACTACCTCGGAGAAGCGGCCCGCAACCTAACACCAGACGAAACCATAACCTATGAGATTCTACCTTTGCACAAGTATTACGAGAAATACCCTGATCTTCCAAAGGTAGCCTATGTGTACATGTTGCAGAGCCAAGGTCTCTTACATGACACGTACTATTACGGAGTGGATGTCAAGAATATGACGCCAACCTTCATGCACCCAACGGAAGTGATGGACGGGGCCATCGTGAGTGGCAACTGTGTGTCGGCTTGCGACAAGAATACCAGCTACCACCACCTCAACAGCCCAGTCATTCATGACCTCCTTGCCCGCCACGGTAAGGATCTCTGCTTTGTCGGTTGTGTAATCACGAACGAAAACGTGACGCTCCTTGACAAGCAACGTTCGTCTGATTTGACAGCTAAGTTAGTTGAGTACTTGGGTGTTGACGGCGTGATCATCAGTGAGGAAGGCTTTGGTAACCCTGATACTGACTTGATCATGAACTGCAACAAGATTGAGGCTAAGGGCGTTAAGACCGTTCTGGTAACAGATGAGTATGCTGGCCAAGATGGTACATCACAGTCTCTAGCAGACGGTAGCCCAAGTGCTAATGCCATTGTCACTGGCGGAAATGCCAACGAACTGGTAACCTTGCCAGTCTTGGACAAGGTCATTGGTAATGTTGATCCTGCCGAAGTCATTGCCGGAGGTTTCAAAGGAAGCCGCAAAGATGACGGTACAATCGTAGTAGAACTACAAGCCATTATGGGAGCAACAAACGAGCTTGGCTTCAACAAGTTAACAGCTCGCGAGTTTTAGGACATACAACATAGAAGGAGGAATTTGGTCCATGATCGATCTAAACGGCAAACACATTGCCATTATTGGCGATCGAGATGGTATTCCGGGTCCAGCTATTGAAGCCTGCATCGAAAACACAGGCGCAATAATTGGTTTCTCCACCACCGAATGCTTT
>JAAZLY010000212.1 GCA_012799115.1 Bacillota bacterium | reverse complement strand
GCTCTTGGTCTTGTTTCTAGGAACCGATGAGAAGTTGGAGGCAAGTACCCGAGCAGATTCGATGATGCTGATTTCCCTCGACACTGCAACCGGTGAGGCAGGAGTTCTATCTATACCAAGAGATACAAGGGTGTGGATCCCTTCCAGGCAACGCTGGGAGAGGGTGAACGCAGCGTATGCTCATGGCGGTCCAGCTATGGCATTAGAAGCGGTCTCCTATTTGCTTGGTGTCCCGGTGGAATACTATGTTCATACAGATTTTCAGGGCTTTGAGCAATTAGTGGATGTCCTTGGTGGCGTGGAGATCAATGTGAAGCGCAGAATGCACTATGTGGACAAAGCCGGAGGGCTAGAGATTGATTTGCATCCTGGTGTGCAAGTCTTGGATGGTAAGAAGGCACTACAATACGTGCGCTATCGTGATCGTTTGGGCGATGTGTCCTTAGTCGATCCCTTTAACGAGGCCTATGATGGAAGGGTCGAGCGCCAGAGGCAGTTCTTTGAAGCTATTGTCTCCCAGACTTTGAGTCCCTCATCCTTGGTCAAACTACCCCAGTTGGTCACCCAGGTTTTTAGGATCGTCAACACGAACTTGCCCTGGGACAGAGTGCTGAACCTTGCCATGGCTGGCTCAAAATTTTCTGCTGATAAATTGCAGACAGCTGTGCTCCCAGGTAACAGCCAGGTACTCAACGATGCCTGGTACTGGATCATCAATGAAGAGAAGGCCAAGGCTGTGATTGACACCGTCATTCATGGTAAGCCTGAACCACTGAAACTCGTGGTTCTCAACGGTAACGGACGGAGCGGCGTAGCTCAGGAGGTTGCGGACCTTCTGGGTTACTATGGATATGATGTGGTTTCCCTTGGTAATGCTGAACACTTTGATTATGCAACAACCCAGGTGGTTGTATCGTCCCGCGATGCGGAACGGGTGAAACCTTTGGCCGACTACTTGGGTGCGTCTATTCAAGAGTCGGACACAGAAGATACGCGAGTGACAGTAATTGTTGGAAGGGACTACTCATCAACAAAGGATAGGAGTGTGGGAATTTGACCAAGAACAGCGCCGAAACCATCGCCAAATTAGCTGCTCGTGCTGCCGACGAGAAGAAGGCTGACGACATACAGGTTCTCAAAATGCCTGAGGTTGTCGCTGAAACGGAGTATTTCGTGATTTCCAGCGCTATGACGCATGTTCAAGTCCGGGCGATCGTGGGCTCGATTACAGACGCCTTACGGGAGGCTGGAGTAGAGCTTCTACGTTATGAGGGGCGTGGTGGGGAAAACGATTGGGTGCTGTTGGATTACGGCAGTGTAGTTGTCCACGTTTTTGTGGAAGAAAACCGTCGGTACTATGATCTAGAGAAATTGTGGGCAGATGCTGAGCCGGTGTCTTGGCGTGAATGATCCCTACTCGATATTGGCACGGTTTTATGATCTTTCGATGGATGTAGACTATGAACAGTGGGTTAGGTACCTCTTGGAACTTGGTTTGCGGATGCATCACATACCAAGGCAGATTGTCGACGTAGGTTGTGGGACAGGCAATCTGACCATACCCCTCGCCAAGCGTGGCTATCAGGTCACTGGGGTTGATCTCTCATCTGCAATGATTGAGATGGCCCAAGAGAAGGCCCAACGTTTGGGTCTAGATATCTCCTTTTCCATCGCGGATATGCGAAGCTTGTCCTTACCAGGTCAGCTCTTTGACACGGTGATTAGTGGTTGTGATGTCTTGAACTATTTGACTCGCGAGAAAGACCTACGGGCCACCTTCAAAGTGGTGCACAAACTCCTAACCCAAGGGGGATTATGGTTCTTTGACCTTAACTCCGCCTTCAAGCTCCGCCAGGTCTATGGTAATGAGTCCTATGCCGATCTGCAGGAAGACTTTGGCTACTTCTGGGACAACGTCTATGATGACTCCAAGGATATTTGTACAATGGAGCTAACCTTCTTTGTCCCAACGGAGTCTGGGCTTTATGAAAAACGGGTGGAGCGGCACCAGCAAAAGCTATGGACTCCACAACAGATCGCTTCGATAAGTGCCGAGAGTGGTTTCTCCGTACGTGCTTGTAATGACTTTCTCAGCTTTGGACCTTGCACGGATACGAGTCACCGATGGCAATTCGTCCTGGAGAAAAGGTAAGAAGCACCTTTTGCGGTGCTTCTTTTTAGAATGAGCGATAGGTGTTTGTGTTGGTGTTGAGCTGTTCTCTGGGTGTTGGGAATGTCTGTCCTCGGAGAAGTTCTTGTTCTGCCAGGACGATCATGCGTCTGACCATATGACCTCCAACAGAGCCGCATTCGCGGGAAGAGATATTTCCCCAATAGCCAGTTTTGTATTCGGGATTGATCCCCAACTCATTGGCTACTTCATATTTAAACTGGTTAAGGGCTTGATAGGCCTGGGGGACAACTTTGACATTGCTACTACTAGAACCTTGAGCCATGCAATCTCCTCGCTTTCTGTTTCTAGAGTGTCCCATCACATTCGGTTTTAACCATGATAGGTTTTGGAAGAACGTATCCTTTTTTCCAGACTTCTAAATTGATGACAATGGCAGGAATACATTGTCTGGTAGTGGAACTAGCATTAGGTATTTTGTAAGTGTCTTTATTGCTTTATGTACTGAAAGGGTGAACGGCTGATGCAAAGAACATTCCCCCGTGGCGGTAGCCAACGTGTGCCAGACCGCAAGGAATCAACAGAACACAAATCCATTCAAGTCTTGCCCGCACCTTCTATTGTGGTGATTCCCATGGTTCAACACATTGGTGCGTCTTGCGGATCGATTGTGAGTGTTGGGGATAAAGTAAAAGTGGGCCAACCCCTTGGTGAGGCCAAGGCGTTTGTTTGCGCCCCTGTTCATGCCAGTGTTTCTGGTGAAGTGATTGCTGTTGAAGAAAGACCATTGGTTACAGGAGCAAGAGCTCTGTCAGTGGTGATTCGTAACGACGGCAAGGACGAAATGGCGAAGTTTGAACCAGGTGATCTTCAGAAGATGTCTCCTGATGCCATTCGTCAGAAAGTCAAGGCTGCAGGCATTGTTGGCATGGGGGGAGCCGGATTCCCTACCCATATTAAACTTAATCCACCTAAGCCTGTAGATACGGTCATAATTAACGGCGCCGAATGTGAGCCCTATCTAACCTGTGACCATCGACTCATGCTAGAGCAGGCTCCGAAGTTAGTGGGCGGTCTGCTGGCTATTATGAAGGCTTCTGGAGCCACGAGAGGCGTCATCGGTATTGAGGCGAACAAGCCCGATGCCATCGCTGCGATGGAAGAGGCCGTCAAGGGGTACGAACAGCTGTCGGTTGCAGTTCTGACCGTGAAGTATCCACAGGGAGCAGAAAAGCAACTTGTGAAGGCGATTCTTGACAAGGAGATCCCAAGTGGATGTCTCCCTGCGGATGTCGGATGCGTTGTTCAAAACGTACACACGGCAATTGCTGTTCATGAAGCCGTTATCGAAGGTAAGCCTCTATATGAACGTGTGGTTACTGTAAGTGGGGGCGCTGTTGTTGATCCTCGCAATGTGCTAGTGCGCATTGGCACACCTGTTCAGAGTGTACTCGACTTTTGTGGTGGCTTACTAGGAGAGCCTGCGGCTCTGATCAGTGGCGGTCCAATGACTGGTCCTCCCATTGTCGATCGCCTAGGACCGGTTGTTAAAACTCTGTCTGGCATTACTGCTTTGAGTCAGGAGGAAGCTGGCTTCGATGTGAACCTCCCCTGTATTCGTTGTTCCCGTTGCTTGAAGGCCTGCCCGATGGGATTGACACCGAATT
>JAAZLY010000211.1 GCA_012799115.1 Bacillota bacterium | reverse complement strand
TTGATCATTGCTAAAATCGCAGAAGAAGGTCAGGCTACTTGATCAGAAAAGCATCTTCCGTCTAGGCTGAAGATGCTTTTGTGATCCGGTTTACATTGACAAAAGCCCGCTTGCAGGTTTATACTTTACTTGCGGGGCGTGGCTCAGTTTGGTAGAGCATCGCGTTCGGGACGCGGAGGTCGCACGTTCAAATCGTGTCGCCCCGACCAGCTTTTTTATGAACCAGGTGCTGATCTGGTTCTTTTTGTCTATGTACGATTTCTAATGTCTCTAGGGAAAGTCGTTCATGGGCAAAGAGAAAGAACTTACGTAGCGTTTTTTCAAGACGGTTTTGATAGGCTTTAGAGTGGTGAGTGCTGGCGATATACGTTTCCACTTGCTCAGGCGTCGTTGTCGCTAGTAGGTAGCGCAAAAAGCGGGAGGCATCGCCTAAATAGTATTCTTCAGAACGGATACCCTGATCAAGAAGATATTCAACATAGGCTGTCAAAAAGTGAATTTTGGCCCGCTTACTCATAATCTCACCCCTTGAAATGGAGGTTTAACTTTGCATATCGTGGGACTTTTCCCCGAAGAAATAGAAAACTGGTTGAAGGAACGGCAAATTGCATCCTTCAGGGCGGAACAGATCTTCTCTTGGCTCCATCGCCATGCGATAGACGATTTCTCTAAGATGACAAACTTGCCAAGGGAGGTCATTACTCAGCTCCAAGATGAATTCGGCTCTGTCTGGCCCTTGGAACTGGTTGATTGCCGAGTATCGAAGGACGGAACTGAAAAGTATCTCTTTTCTCTGGGAGACGGAACCTCCATCGAATCTGTTCTTATTCCTGATGAGCCAAGGCAAACACTTTGCATCTCCACGCAGGTGGGCTGTGCCATGGGTTGTTCCTTCTGTGCAACTGGTCGAAGCGGCTACACGCGCAATTTGACAGCGGCGGAGATTGTGGCTCAGGTGCTTTGGGTAGAGAGCCGTCTGAAGACACTAGGAAAGAGTATCTCTAACATCGTCTACATGGGTATGGGGGAACCTCTGGCAAACTATGAGGCTGTCATGGGTAGTCTACAACTTCTTAACCACCCCAAGGGTTTGAACCTAGGGGCCCGGAGACTGACTATCTCCACATGTGGTCTGGTTCCCCAAATTCGGGCCTTGGCCGAAGAAGAGATTCAAGTCAACTTGGCTATCTCTCTCCACGCCGTGGACGATGCCAAACGTTCAGAAGTGATGCCAGTCAATCGGCGTTATCCTATTTCAGAGTTAATGGCGGCATGTGATGAGTACACCGAGAAGACAGGACGCCGCATCTCATATGAGTATGCCCTAATTCGCGGTTTTAATGACCACCAAGGAGAAGCCCAAGCCCTGAGAGACCTACTTAGGGGGAGACTCTGCCATGTGAACTTGATTCCCATTAATCCCGTTGGTGAAGTAGAGCGGCCGTCTCCTAGGAGTGTTGCTGAGTTCGCCAAGGTGTTGGAGGCAGGGCAGATTCCCGTCTCGATTCGCAAGGAACGGGGCACGGATATCGAGGCCGCGTGCGGTCAATTGCGTCAAACACACTTACAGGAGTGAAAGATTTGATCGAGAGGTTGAAAGCTTGGCTGGAGACAAGAATCGGTGATTTTAAAGGGAAACCATCAAAGAAGGCAGAAGTTAGACAGGGTACCCAGGACGCTCCTACGAGGCGTTATCAGATAGTAAGAGTGGGCGAGCCTGAGCCACCGATAGAGAGCTACCTGATTACGGATTCCAAAGAGATCCCCTTACAGCCAGGGTTCCTGGTGGGTAGGGGTGGGAGCTGTCACTTGAAGCTGACGGATCCCGGCACAAGCCGTGTCCATGCCAGCTTCAGTCTAGTGGGAAAACGGTGGCTGTTGAGGGACAATTCCAGTAAGAATGGTACCCTCGTGAATGGAGAACCAGTGCGGAGTGCGCTTCTGAAGTCTGGTGATCGAATCCAGATTGGGCAGACTGTGTTAGTCTACGAGGAGAGATAACGATGGCCGTCATTCACTGGCTCGTAAGGGCAATTGTCGTCATTTGGCTAGTGAGAATTGTGCTGCAGTTTGTCAAAGCAATGCTCGAAGAGCTAAAATAGGGGTGTTTGCTGTGGATGTTAAGACCGCAACCGATGTAGGACAAGTACGGGAGAATAACGAAGATGCTCTTTGGGTAACCCCTTCGTGCCTCGTTGTTTGTGATGGTATGGGAGGACATGTGGCCGGCGAAGTCGCTTCTAGTCTAGCTGCGCAGGCTATTGAGGACTACCCCTTTAGCGGATCGGAACCGGAAATAGAAATCCGCGCAGCCATTCATCAGGCGCAAAGAGCTATCCTAGAGGCTGCAGAAGCCCATGAAGAGTACCGGGGGATGGGTAGTACGATCACCCTTGCCTGGGTTTCCGAACCTGACCCAGAGGGGCGCACCACCCTGACATTGGGTCACGTGGGCGATAGCCGCTGCTATATCTTCTCCCAAGGGGTGCTAACGCAACTAACTAGCGATCACTCTGTGGTGGGAGAGCTTCTGCGTTCGGGGACAATTACCGCTACCGAAGCTCGTATACATCCGAAGAAACATGTCCTAACCCAGGTTCTAGGTTCATCCGAGATTGAAGTGGAGATTGTTCGCAAGGATCTGGAGCCAGGTACGCTGATCCTGTTGTGTACAGATGGACTCACCGATCTAGTGGATGATGCTCTGATCGCAAAAACCCTGCAAGGCGATTTCCAATCCTCCAATCTGGCCCAGGATTTGGTGGATTTAGCCAATGAACTCGGTGGAGTGGATAATGTTACGGTGATTGTGGCCAAGGTGTAGCGGAGGAGGAGATTCCGTGATCAGAACCCCCTATCGTACTTGGTTAGAGTTTACGGGCTGGCTTTCCTTCCTAGTTTTGTGGTTGTTCTTGCTGCAAGGCAAGATCTGGTGGTGGCAGCCCCTCGTACTGTGGGTTATGTTCATGGTTTTGTTTTTTCTCACAAAGATCCTGTCCTTTGATCCAGGGGCAATTCCCTTTGTAGCTATTCTAGTCTTACTTGGTTGGGTTTTTCTGACCCGCCTTAATCCCACTTGGGCCACAGCCCAGACCGTTGGCGCTCTAGTGGGCGGTCTAGGGTATCTCCTTGGGATCTGGCTGGGTACAAGAAAACCCCGTTATCCTTTATTTTGGGCTGGGGCGGCCCTGGCATTACTGGCGGTTACTGCTTTTTTGGGCACGTCCGTGGGAGGAGCCCGGGCCTGGCTTACTATTTTGGGTTTTCGTTTCCAACCCGTCGAACTAGCTCGCATCTTCCTCATTCTCTACCTTGCCCAGTACTTTAACGAAGGGCGGCCTGTCTGGGAACTAGGATTCGTATTAGGAGCGTCCTTCCTGCTTCTCGCCTGGCAAAGAGATTTGGGGCCGGCCCTGTTGGTCTTTTTCGTCTTTTGTTGGATGTCCCTTTATGCTAGATTCCGTTGGCAGAAACTGCTAGGTTACGGCGTCGTCACTCTGCTGGCCTTTGGCGGTTCCTACCTCTGGTTTCCCCACTTGCGTAGTCGAGTGCTCGCTTGGCTTGCACCCTGGGATTACCTTGACAGTAAGGGGTATCAAGTACTACAAGGACTCTTTGCTCTGCAGAGCGGGGGTCTGGTGGGGCAGGGACTGGGCGGCGGGTATGTCCAGGTGATTCCCAATGTACATACTGACTACTTGTTCGCAGTCATGGGGGAAGAACTCGGTCTTTTTGGAACCTTTTCGCTACTCCTTCTCTATTTGAGTTTGGCTTTCTGGGCTTTTCGTCAATTGCGTTTTGTAACGGATTCAACCAAACAGATGGCTGGTCTAGGCCTGACTCTCTTATTACACGGCCAGGTATTCTTGGTTGTTGGAGGCATTTTGCGCCTGGTGCCCTTTACAGGTATGACCCTGCCCTTTGTAAGCTATGGCTCAACCTCTTTGGTTGCCCAAATGACCATGCTCGGCATACTTGTTGGTCTTGGGGGAAAGAGGGGTGCACAGGACGATGCGTAAGTCCTTTTTGGCCATTGCGATTCTATACGGTGTTATCTTTGTTAGTCTGACTTATTGGCAAGCCTTCGCAGATCTAAAGACTCATCCGGCGAATCCCCGGTACTACCAAATGTTTGAGGAAGACCGCGGCGTGATTTATGACCGCAAGGGACTGCCCTTGGCCACGTCACACTCGGAGGGTGAAACCTATGCCCGCAGTTACGCCGAGGCAAACCTGAGCCATGTTGTCGGTTACTTCCATCCGCGTTACGGAATGATTGGTCTAGAACGCCTTTACCACGAGGACTTAAGTCGCGGACGCAGCCTCATTACTACCCTGGATCTTGCGTTGCAGAGTGCTGCAACGGAGGCATTAGGTAACCGAGTCGGTGCGGTTGTGGCCATGAAGCCAGATACGGGCGAGATTTTGGCACTGGTGTCCTCGCCGGCTGTTGATGGCAACTTGTTGGATGCCAATTGGTCAGATTATCTAGGTGATGAACGAAGTCCTTTCTTGAACAGAGTGACCCATGGTCTCTACCCGCCAGGCTCGACGATAAAATCGGTTGTTTATGGAGCTGCTCTAGCCCAGGGGATAACGCAGCCTTCAGCCCTGTGGGAGGATCAGGGATCCCTTCTTCTGCAAAATCGAATCATCCATAATTCAGGCAGCAAAGCCCATGGCCGCATCACCACAGATCGGGCCTTTGCCCTTTCTTCAAATGTAGTCTTCGCCCAGTTGGCGATTTCCCTCGGAGATCGGCTCCTGGAAGAGTATAAGAGTTTTGGTTTGGGGGAAGTCGTTCCCTTTGAGCTTCATAATCAAGGGGGGCATTGTCCTTTGAAGATTGCTTCTGATTACGATGCCGCCCAACTAGGAATCGGACAAGGGGAACTCTTGGTTACACCTTTGCAGATGGCCCTCCTGGTTGCCACCATTGCTAACAATGGAGTGATGATGAAGCCCTATGTCGTTCAAGAGGCGCGAGGAGGTCTGCGGATGCGGCAGATCGCGCGTCCCCAGAGCATCGCTAGGGTCTGGGAAGCATCGCTGGCACAGGATATTCAGGCCGCGATGGTATTAGCTGCTCAGGAGGGTACAGCCCGGAACAACCTTGATATGTCCTTGGATTACGGGGGGAAGACAGGTACCGCCCAG
>JAAZLY010000003.1 GCA_012799115.1 Bacillota bacterium | reverse complement strand
TGGTCAGGATCTCCCTGTAATAATCCAAATGCGGCTTGGCAAAGCGGGAGTTCTCATAGGTCGTAACCAAGTCAAAATCCTTGGGGTCAAGGCCAGCCCAGCGCATCCGCTCCACAGTAGCCACCCGTGGGAACACTGGATTGGTAGCTAACACAAGAATGTAACCCTTTTTCTTGAGAACTTGTATCGCTTCATTCGATAGGGGCGTCGGGTTCGTTCCCTCTGCCACCCGAGCAAACTCATTGTTGTAAAACTCTTCAAAGGCCGCCATGTGTCTTTCTCGTTCACCACCATAGGTGTCCATAAAGAGCTCCCAAAACCGTTCTTCATTTGTCATGGTGCCATCATTCGCCACCATGACCTCAAAGCCCCTGAGGACAATCTGTACCAACTCTTTGGCTCCATAGCCTAGTTGTGCACCCTTCGCACCGATTTCCTTAAGATATCTGCTTACAAACACTTCCTGATCCATCGGAAGCAATGTTCCGTCTAGATCAAACAATACTGCCTTCACTCAATTCCTCCTAGCACATCTAACACTGTAATTTACTCTATAATTCACTTTGTACTTTCCTTCACGAAATAGATTGCTTAAAGTATAGAACATGGCTATAATGATCTTGCCATACGGGCAGAAAACATTGAACAAATGGAGGGACTACTTACTATGCAACAAGAAATTCGTCTAAAGGATCAAACAGCAAACCCAGCCCCTTTAGGACTCTTAGGTTTTGGCATGACTACGGTACTTCTAAACATTCACAATGCCGGTTTATTTCCCATCAATTCCATGATCCTCGCCATGGGCATCTTCTACGGAGGGCTCGCCCAAGTGATTGCTGGCGTTATGGAATGGAAAAAGAACAACACCTTTGGTACAACTGCTTTCACTTCTTACGGACTTTTCTGGCTTTCCTTCGTTGGTCTCTTGGTTATGCCTGAAATAGGCTGGACAGTGGCAACTAGCAGCACCGCAATGGCCTGCTATCTCTTCATGTGGGGTCTATTTACTCTAGCCCTATTCATTGGAACACTTCGCATTAGCAAGGCACTTCAAGTAGTGTTCGCGTCCCTCACAGCACTCTTCTGGCTCTTAGCCCTCGGTAACTTCACGGGAAGTGCTGGAACGCTGACATTCGCAGGCTTTGTTGGCATCTTTTGTGGTTTCTCCGCAATTTATACCGGTCTTGCCCAAGTCCTAAACGAACTCTATGGCAAAGACATCTTCCCCATTGGACCGGTAAACTAGACTTTGTTGAGGTTCTTCAGGCCCCGTGAAAGGAGCCTGAAGGACTTTTTTTATCCCCGTTTGGCAACAATCTCCTGGTGCAAAGCGAAAATGCGCTTCAACTCCGTGATGGGTTGCTGGTGGTCGTCTACTCTCAGATCCACCTTCACATCATTATAGCCACGATAGCCTGCCTGATCCTGAACAACGAAGAGAGCTGCAGACTGTTGACCTCGAGAGTCCCCGCCAGCCCTCTGACCGGCATCTAGGGCCTCTAGGAGACGGTACGATAGATCGCCTGTCGTTCTTTCGAATGCCTCGGCCATGGCTTGTACCGTCTCTTCACTCACCAAGATGTTTCCCTGGGCTGCGTAATATGGTCCGGTCATTCCACCTGCCCAAGCATGGCATTGATCACCTGTAAAGGTGGCGGCATTACCCTTGCTGTCCACTATTCCAACCTGGCGAAGATGGCGTTCTTCGTCCCCTGCGATCAGAATATCCATCACTTCTTGGGCACTCTTGCCTTCAGACAGAAGCTTGAGACCCTCCGGTCCAAATCTCGTATTCGCATAGGACTGTGTGGCAATGACCCCTACATTGGCCTGGGCCCAAGGTACCACCGACCCCACAGCCAAGAACTTGGACTGTACTGCAATTCCCCATTCTTTCGTTTCAGGATCAAAACCTACAATAGAGAATGTAGCTACGATGTTCTCCTTCACATTAGTCCGCCTCCCCTTGTTTTCGAATTTCCATCCCCAGCCAAAGTGAGAAGATCAGTTCTACAACAATCATGATGCCAGCCAAGATGAACACTCGCTCTTCTGGGAGGTTATAACCGATGATCAACGCCGCCAAAGGAACGATGATCGACATGGTATAGTAAGCCCCAGACTGGTACAGCCATCCAAAGGGAAGTAAATGTGCACCAAAGATCATCGCTAGGATCATGACCATATTAGCCGGAGCTGCAGCGTAGGCCCACATTGCGATCAGGATGTACAAGAACTGATTCACGGAAAAAAGGATGCCCAAATTGTTGAGGGGATTATCCTTCGGAGAAAACTCCGCTTTGAGTACTCTTGAAATTGCGTAGGCTAGGGGCATCAAAGGAGCAGTGCAGAAAAACGTCAACAAGTTACGAGTAAGAATGTTCTCCACAGGAACCAGCCAGACTATCAAGATTCCTATCCAAATCACGATGGAGGCCATGATGAAATGCAAACCTCTCTTCGTACGTAGCGCCAAGTCACGTCTTGCCTTTTCCATAAACAACCCTCTCTGTTCTTAGTCTCCTTGCTACAATATACCTCGAGAAAAACTGAAATCCTCTTGCCAGAGGTCCATTACTTTCCAAACATATTATGGTCGTGTATAATAGAGTTAACAGGATGTAAAAATGGAGGGAATTTGATGAACAAAGACGATCTAAAGCGAATGGGATTCGCCACGCGGGCAATTCATGGCGGTCACAGCCCGAATGCAGCAGGGGCCCTGGTCACTCCAATCTACCAAGCGTCTACGTTTCGCTTTGATTCCGCAGAACAAGGGGCAAGGCGTTTTGCTCTCGAAGAAGAGGGTTATATCTACACCAGACTCGGCAATCCTAACTCAACCGAGCTTGAGGAAAAAATCGCACTACTAGAGGGAGCAGAGGCAGCTGTAGCGACAGCCTCGGGAATGGGAGCGATCACCTCGGCTTTCTGGAGTGCTCTGCAACCAGGCGATCACATTGTCGCTGGTAAGACCCTCTATGGATGCACCTTCGCTTTCTTGGGGCATGGTGCCAGCAAGTTCGGGGTTGAGACCACGTTCGTTGATACCAGTAACCTCGATGAGGTTCGTAGTGCCCTACGCCCTACTACTAAGATCGTCTATCTTGAGTCTCCCGCCAATCCTACCTTGACGATTGCCGATATTCCCGCAATCTGTGCATTGGCACACGAAATCCCTGGCTGTATGGTCTTTGTAGACAATACCTACTGTACTCCCTACTTGCAGAGGCCCATTGAGCTTGGGGCAGACGTAGTCTTGCATTCAGCTACAAAGTATCTAAACGGACATGGCGATGTGATTGCAGGTGTGGTTGCCGGTAAGAAGGAGTTCATGGATCAAGTTCGCTACTTTGGCGTTAAAGATATGACTGGTGCATCCTTGAGCCCCTTCGATGCCTATCTCATTTGCCGCGGCCTGAAGACGTTGCCACTGCGCATGGAAAAGCACTGCGAGAATGCTCAGATCGTGGCAGAATTCCTCCAAGAGCACCCGGCAGTGGAGACCGTTTATTATCCAGGCCTTGAGACCTTTCCCCAATATGAACTAGCGAAAAAGCAAATGCTTCTGCCAGGAGCCATGATCGCCTTTGAGCTCCATGGTGGGGTTGGAGCCGGCAGAACGCTCATGAACAACGTCCAGCTCTGCACCCTCGCGGTAAGCCTGGGAGATACTGAGACATTGATTCAGCACCCTGCTTCGATGACTCATTCCCCCTACGACGCGGAAGAAAGAGAGGCATGCGGGATCACCGATGGGCTCGTACGCCTTTCCGTTGGTCTTGAGGATGCCGCAGACATCATCGCGGATTTGAAGAGGGTTCTTGATACCCTCTAAGTTAGAAGGAGTACAGAGCGCAATTGCATCTGTACTCCTTTTTTCTTATGGATTTTTCAGTAGGGCCATAACCAGACAGTCTTCCCACACATCGCGGTACTTGATATAGGTGTATTGGCGTAAAATACCCTCTTTCTGGAATCCGAACTTCTCAAGAAGACAAATAGAAGCGGTGTTCGCAGGAAACACCGAAGCTTGGATACGGTGCATCTCAATCTCGTTAAAACCAAAGGGAATCAATGCTCGAAGCGCCTCAGACATAATCCCCTTATGCCAATGCTCCATCGAGAGTTCATAACCCAACTCCGCTCTGGAGAAGTGGTCAAAGTCGCTGAATCCGCAGGTACCGATGACCTTGTCATGCGGTTTGAGGGTTATACCCCAACGAATGGATTGCTCTTCCTCATATCCGGTCTTGAAGAAACGTACAAAACCCCTTCCGTCAGCCACCGTCCTTGGCCACCAATCATAATACCTTGCGAGCTCTTCAGTGAAATACGCTTGAATATCAGGACCGTCTTCATACCTAAGTTGCCGCAAAACCAACCTTTCTGTCTCTAAGACAGGAAACTGCTTAAAGAACGACATGCACTTACCAATCCACCTTGTCTATGTGCTTTTGCTCACACCTAGTGTACCACAGATAACGCAAAAAGGAATCCACCCCCAGGGTGGATTCGCACTTTCTTTTGCCTATCTGCGTAATGTGTTCCCAGGAATCGGCGGCTCTGGAGCTTCCACTAAAGCCACAATCTTTCCACAAGGAATGATCGCCCGTTGCCAGCCACCTAGATCCACAACTGGACGCCTAAAGACCAAGTACGTTTCCTGCACTTGAACAAGCTGCCATTCGGCGTCAAACAAACCACCCTCATCTTCCCCGAGAATAATATAGGCCCAACGGTTGATGAAGTTCGCCCAAGCTTCAGGGCAACGGCAACATGCATCTCTGAAACCCATTTTCATCCCTCCTTCACAACACTATATGTAGGAATGGGCCAAGGAGGCATAGTGCCCACGTACCGAGTTTCCCCTCCTATGGAACAGCGTCACAGCTTCCTAATATTATGCAGTAAAGAAAGGAGGTACGTTATGTCTCCGAAAACGCAAATCGGACTTCTCTCCCCCTTCTTTAAGCCGATTCCGGGCTATGAAGAAGCCGCTCAGGATCTCAATGTGGACTTGGTCATTGTCACTCCGAGGAGAATTGACTGGATGAACCACAAGGTCCATGGCTTGGTCTATAACGGACAGAGGTGGGAAGAAGAGGACGTACCCCTTCCCCCATCCCTGTATAACCGTTACTACGGCCCGAAACCAAAGGTAGTCAGCCGATTAGAAACGATCCTTGGTAAGAACAAAGTCTTTAACCATGTCACACGCTTCGACAAATGGTGGATTCATCAGCTCTTAGCAGGAACTTCGCTTAAGACATACTTGCCAAAAACAAGTCTGTATACCCCGCAGCGTCTCCTTGACTACCTAAGCCGATTTAAGCAGGTTATTCTTAAATCTGCCCACGGTCAACTCGGAACCAGGGTTTACCTTGTCGTGGCTGATGGCGAATACTTGCATCTCCACCAGGGCACCCTGTCCCCTGTGATTTCCTTTCGGTCCACAGACGAGCTCCTCGAGCATCTCGAACCCGCCTTGAGCCCTGACTTTCTCCTCCAACAATACATACCATTAGCCTCAATTGATGGTCGAGCCTTCGACCTTCGCCTCTTGTTACAAAAAGGTCAGACGGGAACATGGGAAATTCCTGGGGTGCTCAGTCGATTAGCGATGCGTCACGCCTACGTTACGAACATCTGTCAGGCCATCCTCTTCGGTGAGGACGCACTTCGGTCAGCCTTTCCAGGGCGAAACATCATGCCCGAGCTTGTAGACGTAAGTATCAGAGTAGCCCATATTGTTGAAGGATCCCTCGGGTCCCTTGGAGAACTAAGTGTCGATTTTGGTCTGGATTTCGAGGGCAAGGTGTGGATCATCGAACTCAACGCCAAGCCCATGAAACACATGTTTGCCGATTTGGGCGACATGCACCTCACTCGCACCATTTATTGCCAACCTCTGTTGTACGCCCTTTACTTGGCCTCGAAGTAATATCGACCAAGAAGGGCTTGTTTTCTTCTTCACATCAATTTCCAGACTTTTACGAATGGCGGACAAGCCCATTGGCACGGCCTATCAGCAGTCAATTGTTAATTTCCCCTTTTGATTGCAGGATTTTCGTACTTTAGCCATAATTACTACACTGATAGACATCTATTTGGATGACACATTCTACACACTACGTCGAAGGGGTGGTGCGGGGGTAAGGAATCAGGATTTGCATCTACAAAATGAGATCTATGAAAAGGAAGGTGACTTGTGTGTCAAACCGTAAGTTAACTATTAGCGTTCTGGTAACAATCTTATTGTTAGCTATGGCCTTCAGCGCCGGTGCACAAGAAAAGCGTATGGCCACTTGGGTCGATGAAGTAATCATCGTCGAAGAGCCATCCGTAACTAACGCTGTCGCTCGTCTTCAAGCTGGAGACATTGACGTTTATGCATCAACATCATCGGAACCCGTTCCATTTGCAACCATTATCAGCGATCCAAATCTAGACTACTATCAAACATTCGGATCCTATAGTGAAATCACATGGAACCCTGTGGGTCCTACTTTTGAAGATGGTCGATTCAATCCATTTAGTTCCCGCAGAATTCGCGAGGCAACAAACTGGCTTATCGACCGTGACTACATTGCACAAGAACTATATGGTGGGCTAGCTCTTCCTAAGGCTACCATGCTGAACAATGCCTATGTTGACTACTCCCGTGTTGTAGAAACCGCACGGTCACTTGAGTTCAAATATGCCTATGACTTCGAACTGGCAAAGCAAGTTATCACTGAAGAAATGATGAATGCTGGTGCCTCGCTCGTAGATGGCAAATGGCATTATGATGAGCAACCCATCGAAATCCTAATCCTTGCCCGTAGCGAAGATCAACGTTCTGCTGTTGGTGACTACTTAGCCGACCAACTCGAAGCTGTTGGTTTTGCAACAAACGTTGACTATCGTTCTGGTGC
>JAAZLY010000022.1 GCA_012799115.1 Bacillota bacterium | reverse complement strand
TTGGCAATGGAGAAGCGGCAGTTATGTCATATGTACGGTTTCACGGTGGGACTGTCGCCAGTAATAATCTTTCAGATGTAGTACCATACTGCACAAAACACTCCATCGAGCTCGTAAGCACCGATGACATTTTGTGCACCGGAGTAACGGGCAACGTCATCTCAAGGAAAGAAGCTACTACAATATGGAATGATATGAAAAGCCGCAGGCAAGCTTTGCCGCCTTATGACTTTGATGAAGCATATACTCGTTATATTAAGGATTTGCCCAAAGATGAGAGAATACCACTTCCCGGATGACACGCTTACATGCTTGCCCAATGTGAGCTAGCACCGAAAAGTCACAGCTAAGGATAAAGGCCACCTGCGAAAGCAAGTGGCCTTAAGCTTTGATTCTACATTGTAGCCGTAAACAATCTCATAACCTGAGCGGCTTGATTTTCTACCAGCTCAGCCCCTCGTTCCATGGCCTCCTTAAGAGTCATGGGTTGATTGAGGATGGAAAAGTAGGCAGTCACGCCCTCCCCATGCAAGACATCTGCACTGGGCAGAACACTTCCGGCCACAACCACAACTGGTACGCCTAGGGACCTCGCCCGCTGAGCTACTCCCATAGGAACTTTCCCAAAGGCAGATTGGGCATCAAACTTGCCCTCTCCTGTGATAATCAGCTGAGCTCCCTTGGCCTTGGCATCAAACTCTAGGACATCAAGGACAAGTTCAATGCCTGAGACCAGGCGTCCACCTAGGAGGGCCATGAGACCTGCACCTAGACCACCAGCCGCGCCTGCGCCTGGCACCTGGCCTACACTCTTACCTAAATCCCTCTGGAGCACTCGATCAAGGTTGGCTAACCCCGCATCTAAGAGCTCCACCATCTCAGGGGTGGCGCCCTTTTGTGGACCATAGATGTGGGCCGCGCCAGAGGGACCTGTCAGGGGATTCGTCACATCACAGGCCACCTCAATTGTAGTTCCCTCCAGGCGGGGATCCTTGCTGCTAGCATCGATTCGAGCTAAATGAGCAAGCTCTCCACCACCAAAACCCAGAGACTGACCCTCTTCATCCAAGAAGCGGAAGCCCAAAGCCTGGGCCATCCCCAACCCCCCATCGTTTGTGGCACTGCCACCAATACCGATGATGAGATGGTTGCAGCCAAGATCTAAGGCTTTTTTGATCAACTCTCCCGTACCAAAGGTAGTAGTCTGGAGGGGATTTCGCTTGTCTACTGGTACCAAAATCAGACCCGAAGCCTGGGCCATCTCAATAACAGCCGTCTGTCCATTGCCCATCAGACCCATCTGAGCAGTAACCTTCTCACCAAGTGGACCTGTAACCTGATAGTCTAGGATCTTCCCACCGCTTGCTGCGGCTAGGGAATCCACCAAGCCTTCACCCCCATCAGAGAGGGGTAAGAGCGTGAGATTGGTCTTTGGCAACACTCTCTGCACACCTCTAGCCATAGCCTGGGCCACCTGAGCGGCAGAGAGACTACCCTTGAAAGAATCTGGAGCTAGTACAATGGACATTTGCATGAAAACTCTCCTTACTTAATGCTTTGAATGAAACGGTCAATCTTCACGAGTGCCTTGTTGATACTATCGATGGAATAGGCATAGGAGACACGGATAAATCCTTCACCGCTATCGCCAAAGGCAGAACCTGGTACGACTGCTACCTTCTCGGCCTCAAGAAGACGGTTACAGAACTCATCGGAGGTCATTCCTAGATCAGAAATCCTGGGGAAGCAGTAGAAAGCACCCCTGGGCTCAAAACAAGAGAGTCCCATGTTTCTAAATCCATGGACAATGGTCTGTCTCCGCTTGTCATATTCCGCCACCATGCGCTCTACTTCAGGCATGCCATTTTCCAACGCTTCAATGGCCGCCCACTGACTCATCGTCGGAGCACACATAATTACATATTGATGGATTTTCTTCATTGCGTCAACTAAAGGAGCAGGTCCGCAAGCATAACCGAGGCGCCATCCAGTCATAGAAAAGGCCTTGGAGAAACCATTGATCAACAGTGTCTTTTCATACATGCCTGGCAGAGTAGCCATAGACGTATGCTCAATACCGTAGACTAATTCGGCATAAATTTCATCGGCAATCACGAGAATATCATGTTCCCGTAGCACATCGGCAATGGCCATCAAGTCTGCCTTCTCCATGACAGCCCCTGTAGGGTTATTCGGGTAGCAAAATACAATAGCCTTTGTCTTGGGGGTGATCAAGGAACGAATTACATCAGCCGTCAGGCGGAAATCATCTTTTTCGTAGGTAGGTACAGGTACTGCAACTCCACCTGCCAAAATGGCTGATGGTGCATAGGAAACATAGGTGGGTTCTGGCACAAGTACCTCATCACCAGGATTAACTACTGCGCGCAAGGCTAGGTCAACTGCTTCACTGGCCCCAACTGTAACTAGGATTTGGTCAGCTGGATCATACTCCACGTGAAAACGCTTCTCTAGATACTTACTAATAGCACGCCTCAGCTCCATGAGCCCAACATTGGCTGTATAGGTTGTGCCCTTATCCACAATGGACCGAATACCGGCCTCCCGAATACTGGTTGGGGTTGGGAAATCGGGTTCGCCTACACCAAGGGAGATGACGCCCTCCATGGTCGCGGCAATGTCGAAAAACTTGCGAATACCTGAAGGTTTGATTACCTTCACCTTTTCAGATAACATTTTGTTAATCAATTTAACTTCCACCTTCCTGACGTAATAATAACACCCTATTCTTCACTTTATTCCTAACTCCTACCGAGAAAAACTTTTTCGTATATTGACAGAATTATCTGACTATTATATACTTTAGTTGCTAGCAAATCATAGGGCCCGACTAAGAAGGAGAATGATCATGAAACGAAGACTTCTTTGTTCCCTGTTGGTTTTCACGCTACTTATGGGCATGGTTGGTACGAGCTTTGCCGCTAGCCTTGCTCCACCCCCTACCCTTCCCTTTGGGGAAGAAGTAATCCCCCTCAGCCAAGAAGAAATGGAAGATGTAGAAGGTGCTTGGGGAGCCCATGCCGCGGCAGCGGTAATGGGAGCAGCCATAGGAGGCCTCAGTTACTGGACAACGACCGCCCCAGCTGATCGAAACTGGACCGATGGTTTGGTAGCCTGTGCCCTCGGTGCTGTGAGTACCCTCATGGGTAAGTACCTCTAGCGCACTTGGTTACCCGAGCCCGGCTTGCCCGGGCTCACCCTCTGGAATCTGAAAGGAGGATGGCATGTCCCCGTCTCAGCTCTTGATCCGCTGGCTACTCATGGCAATTTTAACCATCATCAGCGGTCTCTGGCAAGGTAAGGAACTTGGCAGGAGCTTGCTCTTTGTCGCTGCCCTGTCAGCCAGCGCACTAACGGCCCTGGCCGCACTCTACCCCCTAACAAATGCTCCTGGTCTTCTAGGACTTGGTATTGGCTGGCTACGGCACCTGTTGACCTTTAGTTTGCTCACGGCCATCATAACCCGGAATCCGCCTGGCAAAAGTTTCATCATGGGTTTACTCTTTGCCAGCATGCTGACGGTCTATCACATGTTTCGCTAACCATGTTGGGACTGGTCTCGCCGAGGCCATTCCCAACTACTTATACCTCGCCGTTCTTAAGAGGCCGCCAGACCAGGAGGATCCCTACGAGGGTGATTAAGCTTCCTAGGATCTCCCGGCCCCCCGGGACCTCCCCCAGGACAACGATGGCCAAGAGACTGGCTCCTAGGGGCTCACCTAAGACAGTAGCAGAGACCATGGTGGCTGGCAAGAATTCCAGCGCCCAGTTCAGTGTATTATGACCCAAGACAGTGGGAAAAAGAGCTAGAGCGAAAAAGACAAGCCAAGTTTGGCCTGAGTATCCGAACCAAGGAAGACCCCTGAACCACATATATAGAGCAATAAACACACTGGCGGTACCAAAAACCAGGGCTGAATAGAGGGATACGGGAAGGTTCTGACGTAGCTTCCGCCCTAAGGTCAGATAGATAGCGACCATCATCGCTCCCCCTAGGGCCAGAAAATCACCAAAGAGCCTAGTCTCTCCAAGCTCTTGGGCGGTGGCAACAAGCAAACCCCCGCCAAGGGCAAGGGCCAGCCCCAGCCACATCATGGTGGTGGGCTTCTCTTTAAGGAAGAAAACTGAGATCAGGTAAACCCAGATGGGATGTGTGGTGACCAAGACAACAGAACTTGCCACACTCGTATAGGCAAGGGAACTCATCCACAGCAAGAAGTGGAGTGCCAGAAACATCCCCGCAGCAAGGGCTAGACCTACCTCTTGCCAGGAAATCTTGACCCTCCGACTTTGCCTAATTGCGCCAGGAAGGAAACATAGGGCGGCAAAAAACATCCGATAAAAGGCCATAACAGGAGCTGGAGCATCTCCTAGACGAATGAAGATCGCTGAGGTTGAAATCCCCAAGACTCCTCCGATTAGGGCTAGAGTGACTACCTGCTTGGATTGCACTTTCATTCGAGTCTCTCTAACAAAAGAAGTTCAAAACCGATTTGGGCCATTTCAGAGGCGCTCAGTATCAGACCTTCAGGGGGCCTGATCTTCAACTTCAAAGCAATGGCCTTCTGACCAATCTTCTGGCTGTACTCGATGCGGTTCATGGGCACCTCCGCCTCAAGCACCCGGGATAACACCTCCGCACTCCCATGATGACCAACAGCAGAAACAAAGCCGAAGGTTTGAATCAACTCTTTGGCCTCCCCAATATCAAGGAGTGTCACACGGTACAGACCCGTTGTAGTGCAAATGGGTCCATTAAATAGGACTACCGGATAGTTCTCGTCACTGGGGAGCAAGAACTCCTCTAGATTCTCCCAAGGCCGCATTCCTTCCACTGCCTAAACCTCCCTTGTACTGGCAGCAAATCGCCTTCCGTCTTCGTCTTCCAAACCCTGCAGATATTGGCGTAATAGTGCAGCCACAGTCTCTAAAGCTGCCTGGTTGAAGCCTCCCTCTGGCACGATTAAATCTGCATACCGCTTCGACGGTTCTACAAAGGCTTCATGCATTGGCTTGACCGTCTCTAGATACTGATTGCGAACAGAGTCTAGGCTACGGCCCCGTTGCTGCACATCACGGGTCAACCTGCGCAAGACTCGTACATCGGGATCAGTATCCACAAAGACCTTCAGGTCAAACTCCCGCCGCAAGAGGGGATTGGTCAAAACCAGAATACCCTCCACAAGGACTATGGCCCGAGGTTCCACCGTCACCGTTTCTTGCGTCCGTGCGTAACTGGCAAAGTCATAAACGGGCACCTGGACTTTTTCTCCGGCCCGAAGCTGACGCAAATGTTCGATCAAGAGATCGTCCTCTAGTGCGTCGGGATGGTCATAGTTAATTAAGAGGCGTTCCTCGAAGGGAAGTCCCGTATTGGCAACGTAATAGGAGTCTTGGGGCACGATGACGCAATCTGTACCCAAGGACTCTTTCAAGGCCCTAGCGAAGGTCGTCTTACCTGAGCCGGTACCACCGGCAATACCTACAATCAGCACATCAATCACCTTTTCCCTTAAATCAAACGGTCGTCCTTCTTGGCCTTGGCATCTTGCCCTGAACCAAGGGCGGCACCAAGCGCCACACCGATCGCCAATCCGAGCCCTGCATTATCAAACAGGGCCAAACCAAACACCAACCCCAAGGATAGTCCTACAGCAATGTAGATATACTGGGACTGTCCTTGCACAAGGAGCTTGTGGCGGTTTTGCAGATGGGAAACAGCCCGATCCATCCGTTTTTGTAAGGGGCGAAGCTCTCCAAGGGAGAGGGGATCACTACCCTTTGCTAACTCATCAATTTGCCCCACCAAACCCTGCAATTCTTCCCGGCAGGTCTCGCACTCCCCAGAAAATTCCGACAGACGTTTCAAAACTCGGATAACAAAATCCGGTTGTAGGGCATTACTAGCCTTACGGGGTATTCTAGTAGCTAGCTCCTCAATTTCTGCCTGTAGTCTCTTCTGTTCCTTAACGTTCATTGTACTCATTCATCCTCCCCACAAGGAAAACACCCTGTCGTGGAGAAACGATCAGCAGAGAGGAGTGAATTCCATGAAAAAAGTTGCTCTTGTTATCGCAGAGAATCAATTTCGTGACGAGGAATACCAAGTCCCCTATGATCTTCTGCAAGAAGCTGGTTTTGACGTCTTAACGGTTTCGACTTCCAAGGAGACGGCCGTGGGCAAGCTTGGACTGAAGGTCAAGCCAGACACCCTCCTAACAGAGCTTCATCCTTCGGCGCTAGACGCCCTAGTCTTCATCGGCGGTGGAGGCTCTGAACAGTATTTCGAGGATCCCCTGGCTCATACCTTGGCCAAGGAGATGGTATCTTTAGACAAAGTTCTAGGGGCCATTTGCATTGCTCCTGTAATCTTGGCTAAAGCCCAGGTTCTAGTGGGCAAGAAGGCCACCGTCTTCCCTGATGGCGCCCCTATCTTGGAGCAAAACGGCGCTAAGCTAACAGACTCTGATGTTGTAGTCGATGGTAAGATTATCACCGGCAACGGTCCCGACGCAGCCGATGCCTTTGGCCAAGCCCTAATCGAGCTACTCAGCCAATAGGCCTGCTTCACGCAGAGCATCCCGGATACTCCCCATCACTTCCGCTGTGGGAGTCTCGATCCGGTGCAAATGAAAGCCACCTGTCAAAACTAGAAGGGGCTCCGCTTGGAGCTCCTTCATTTTGTCAATGAACTGCTCCACTTCAGCCCGACTAGAAAGCTGTAAATTAGCAGTCAACTCTCCGTATAAAGGGTGTTCTACCGTCACATCAAGGACGGTGCCTCCTAGATCAACAATGATATTGAGTTCTTGGGCTAGATCGTCCTCATCGCTCCCGTGACGAACGGCGATGGTGCTATGATGAACTGCGAGAGACTGTGGATACAAAAGATAGCCTCTGGGGGTGGCAATAATCTCTTCACCTCGGGCCCTCAGTACCGCTACATCGCCCACAATGATCTGCCTGGTAACCCCCAGGACGGCACTCAAATGAGAGCCAGTCAAGGGTTCCTTGGCCTGAGCCAAAAGGGCAAGAATCTCAGTTCTGCGTTCTTCTTGAGTCATCCCTCGTCCCCCCTGTGATTCCTGCTTGCCAGTTAGACCGTCCTAGTGTATGATACAGGTGTATATACAGCTGGTGATTGCTCCGCAATCACCTTGGAGTTTGACCTCGTCAAACATCCTCTATCTTGAAGTTGAGGAGTGAATGTCATGCGAATGACAATGAAAGAACTGCTCTACGGAGCTTTACTCACAGCACTCGCCCTACTCATTCCCCTGGCCTTTCAAGGTTGGCTACAGGTGGCCATTCCACCTTTTTCTGCGACCTTAGCAAGCCACTTGCCATCGATGCTAGCCATCACCATTAGTCCCTGGGTAGCAGTCTTGGTGGGCCTAGGATCAAGCTTTGGCTTTTTTGTCACCCTAGGACCCATCGTGGCTATGCGGGCTCTCACCCATGCACTCTTCGGAGCCATTGGCGCTAGACTCTATCGCCGCGGATTATCCCTTTGGCAAGTATTACTGATTACCCTACCGATTCATGCCTTAGCTGAGGCGGTTGTTGTCATGATTTTCGGTTTCGGTTTATATCAGGGCCTTGTCATCATCGGGATCGGCACCGCCCTACACCATAGCGCAGATAGCGCCATCACCCTGGCCCTCTACAGCTCACTTCGCAAAGCAGGCGTTCCACTAGGAGTCCGTGGTAAAAGCCCTGTGAGCGGTGGCTAAGGAGTCAATAATATTGAGGTTCTGTGGACAAAGGGCTTCACATTGCCCGCAGGCAACGCAGCGTCCGGCGTCCTCTTCCTTCTTCTCCAAAGCCTCGTACATCCAGCGGCTTCCAGGGAAGTTGTTGTAGATACTTGCATCATTGTAGATCTTAAAAACTTGGGGAATGTCCACATGTTCAGGGCAGGGCAGACAGTACTTACAATCGGTACACAAGACCTTAATCCGATTGGTATAAATGTCCCTAGCCCTTTTCATGAGGCCAACTTCCTCTTTGGTCAGAGAATTAGGCTCCGCTTCCCCCATAATCCGAATATTTTCCTCTACTTCTTCCATCGTGTTCATGCCGCTGAGGATCAAAGAAACCTCTGGATGGTTGGCTACCCAGCGTAACCCCCATTCTGCTGGAGTACGCTTAACTTCGGCTTCCTCGAAAAGATCCAGAATCTCCTGGGGTATATTACGCACTAGACGTCCGCCACGGAGGGGCTCCATAATAATGACCCCAAGGCCTTTCGATGCAGCATACTTTAATCCGGCTAGTCCTGCCTGGTAGTTTTCATCCATGTAGTTAAACTGGATCTGGCAAAAGTCCCAGGGATAGGCATCAACGATCTCCCGGAAAACAGGGAGCTCGTCATGGAAGGAAAACCCCACATACTTGATCAAGCCTTCCGACTGCCATTTCTCCAGATGCTCCAAGGCTTCGTACTTTACCGCTTTCTGCCAAGAATCCCTGTTCAAAGAATGAAGTAAGTAAAAGTCCACTTGTTCCACGCCCAGCCGTTCCAGTTGCTCTCTGAAAAGACGTTCACAGTCTTCGGTGGAGTTTACGGCCCAGACGGGTAGTTTTGTCGCAATATGTACCTTTTCCCGGTAACCGTCTTGAATCACTTTTCCAACAAACTCTTCGCTCTTACCGCCGTGGTAGTTGTAGGCGGTATCCAAGTAGTTCACCCCTGAATCAATGGCGCGGCGAACCATGGAGATAGCCTCTTCATCGTTGATCTCTCCGCTCGGCAAGGTTGGCAGGCGCATACAGCCAAAACCCAGCAAGCTCATTTCTTCACCAGTCTTACCCATCATTCTTTTTTGCATCGTCACCACCCCTTGTTGTCATATTCGAAGCCACTGCCCTTTTTCCCTGCCACGACGAGAAAACAGGAAAAAGGAGTCCAGTCCAGAATCAATCTAGATGAGCAAGGAGGGTGCCATAATGACGAATCTATACATATTGACTTTAATAGCCTTCTTCCTTGGTGTGCTTGTGACCTATGCCCTAATGGTCAAAAAGCAAACCCGCCTCCAGGCCAAGCTTGATTTACTCGAGGAAACAAGGAAGGAAGAAAGACAGTATCTAACAGCGGTAGAGGGCCAATTTCAGGCAGCCTTTCAGAATTTGGCCCAGGAGATTTTGGAGAGTAAAGCCTCTACATTGACAAACACCAATCACGAGCAAGTGCAGAGTCTTCTCGAACCTCTCCGCCATCGCCTAGTGGAGTTTCAACAGCAAGTAGAAAACACCCACCGGGAAAGCATGATTAAGATCGGAACACTGGAACAAGTGGGTCTCACCATGTCGGCTGAAGCGAAGAGACTGACCACGGCCTTGAAGGGCGAAGTAAAAACCCAGGGTGACTGGGGGGAGATGATTCTAACGCGCATTTTGGAGGAATCAGGTCTCAGGGAGGGTCATGAGTTTACCCTCCAAGGAGAAGGTCTCGACTTAAGGAGCGAAGCAGGCACCAAAATCAGGCCCGATGCGGTGGTCTTACTCCCAGAAGATCGCCATTTGATCATTGATGCCAAGGTCTCCCTAGTCGCTTACGACCGCTATCTAGGAGCAAAGGATACTGAAGAAGGGGAGCTTTGTAAGAAGGAGTTGGTCCGCTCTATCAAAGCCCATGTGGATGGACTAAAGGGCAAGTATTATCAGAAGCAAAAGGGCATCAAATCCCCAGACTTTGTGTTGCTCTTTATGCCCCTTGAACCCGCCTATGCCTTGGCCTTACAATCAGATCCTGATCTCTTTCAATACGCCTGGGAACGAAAAGTCGTTGTCACAACGCCAACAACACTCATGGCCACGCTCTGGATTATCGCTAATCTGTGGCAGCAAGCCTACCAAACCGCCAATGCTCTGGAAATTGCCCGACAGGG